>JAYTNW010000001.1:0-4173 GCA_043748115.1 Bacteroidota bacterium
GGTTGATATGATGAAAGAAGAATATGATTTAATTCAAAAAGCAAATTAAACCATGGCAACTACTTTTTTAACCGGATGGGACGATCCCACAAATGAAGCACGCAATGAGATTGTGTTTGCTGATAGGAATAGAAATTATGGAGCCTATGTGATCAGGAAACTGTACACTGGCACTATAAACAAATCGTTTATGATTGCCGCAATTGGGCTTGCTGTGTTGATAGGTTTTCCAATTATCATGGACCTTATTAAAGGTAAAGTTGCCAATGATGGCAAGGTAACACAGGAAGTGGAAGTTAATTTAACTGAGCCACCACCAGTAGATCCTGCTGAGCCACCGCCACCACCGCCACCACCACCGCCACCGGTGGTTCAAACCATTAAATTTACCCCTCCTGTTGTTGTTGACAAACCGGTGGAAGAAGAGCAGCCACCTCCACAGGAAAAACTGTCTGAAACCAATGTGGGTGTGGTAACGCAAGATGGCGATCCCAATGCAACCGAATTGCCACCAGAACCTATTGTAGAAGATCCTGATGCCGGAAAAATATTTACCATTGTTGAGGAAATGCCTCAGTTTCCCGGTGGCGGAGAAGCCGCTTTAGTTAAATACCTGCAAAGCAACATTAAGTATCCTGCAATGGCACGTGAAAACGGAATTGAAGGTATTGTTTATGTAACGTTTGTAGTAGATAGAGAAGGAAAGGTAAAAGATGCTAAAATTCTTCGTGGAAAAGGAGCCGGCTTGGATGATGAGGCACTTCGCGTAATCCGTAACATGCCTGACTGGAAACCGGGAAAGCAAAACGGTCGTTCAGTTGCCGTACAATACAACCTTCCGGTTAATTTCAAACTGCAATAAAACATGTAATGGTTTGATACCAAAAATCAGCTATTACTTCAGCATACTCATGATTGCGCTCTATGCAATCATGAGTTTTTTTTTAATATTTGTAAAAGATTTACAGGTGCTTGAACCACCAAATCAAACCATATTAGGCGTTATATTATTTTGTTATGCCTTGTTTCGTTTGTATAAGTTAAAACAAAAAAAAGCCAATAGTCATGAATAATAATGCTTTTTTTCACCACTGCCACTGCCACAATCGCTTACGTGTAGTAATTTGCTTTAGCCTCCTTGCGCTACTCACAATTACCTCTTGCGGGCCTGATGCCTTTAAACCCGATCTTAGTGATACCCCAACCTCAGGAAATTTAAATGTAAGCCTTGATGAGAGCTTTAAACCGTTGATGGATGCTCAATGCGCAACTTTTATGGCTCTTTATAAGAATGCTAAGGTAAACCTGAATTATAAAACAGAAACTGAAGCCATCAATGACCTGATGAACGACTCCTGTAAAGTGATTGTTATTGGGCATGAGTTAACACAGGATCAGCTAAACTATTTTGCCTCCAAAAAAGTGCTTTCAAAAACAGTAAAAGTGGCTGTGGATGCTATTGCACTTATTGTCAACAATGATAACCCTGACTCCATGCTTACTTATGGTCAGGTTAGTCAAATGATAAACGGCAGCGTTTTGAAATGGGACGTAATCTCTAAAGAAAATAAGTTGGGAGATATAAAGATTGTGTTCGATAAAACAGGATCTAGTAACGCACGTTACCTCAACGACAAATTTTTGCAGGGAAAAAAATTCCCCGACAATTGTTTTGCCTTAAAATCAAATGAGGACGTGATCAACTACGTAAACACCAACAAAAACAGTGTTGGTATCATTGGCGTAAGTTGGATAAGCGATAGCGATGACACCACCTCCATGAGTTTTTTACAGAGGGTAAAAGTGGTTGCCGTTAAAAATGAGACTTCAGAAGAGTTCACGGATTATTACAAACCCTACCAAGCTTATATTGCATTGAAGCAATATCCATTAACCAGAGATGTGTTTTTGATTAACAGGCAATCTCGTAACGGGCTTGGCACCGGCTTTGCATCCTTTGTTGCAGGCGATCAGGGCCAGCGGTTAGTAAGGCTTAAAGGACTGCTGCCTGCCACCATGCCGGTAAGAATTATTAAAACAAATTAAAAATTAGCTTAACTTAAAATTTTTAACAGAATAATGAAAAGGACAATTACATTTTTGACCGTGTTAATGTTTGCCTCAAACGTTAAGGCACAAACACTAAAAGACGCCATAACCTTAACAGACAATGAGCAGTACGAAGTGGCCGATGAGGCATTTAAAGCATTATTAGCAAAGGAACCAGCCAACGGAGCGTATTGGTTTTACCTAGGCGAAAATTATTGGAAAGGCGATAAACCGGACTCAGCGAAATATGCTTACGAAAAAGGGTTAACCGCAGAACCAGGCAACCCCATTAACTTGGTGGGGATAGGAAAATATAAGTTAGAAACAGGCAACCAAATTGGAGCAAAAGCAGATTTTGATAAAGCGCTTACCATGTCGGGTTCTAAAACTTCATTGGTACAAAGTGAAGTTGCTGAGAGCTATGTAGCCAATCGCACCAAGGATATTTCATACGCCATTAAACTTCTAACCAACGCTATTTCGGTTGATGCAAAAAACCCTGAATTGTATATGCTACTGGGGGACGCCTACTCTGAACAAAATAATGGCACCTTGGCCGCAGAGAATTACAATAAAGCTTTAGACTTCGACAAAAAAGCCGTTAAAGCTATTGTGAAAAAAGGTCAATTGTATAAGCGTTCCACCAACTTTGAAGGTGCAGCCAGTGAGTTTGAAAGTGCTATTTCCCTTTCGCCAAACTATGCACCTGCTCACCGTGAGTTAGGTGAAGCCTATTTTAATTTGCGAAAGCTTGAGAAAGCAAAGGAAGAATACAAAAAATACCTGGAGCTGAGCAAAAACAATAACAGCGCACGTTTGCGTTATGCTTCATTCTTGTTTTTGAGTGCCGATTATCCGGCTGTTCAGGCAGAGTTAAATCAAATCTCCAAAGATGACCCATCCAATTTAGGCATGCTGCGGTTAAAAGCCTACACTGCCTTTGAAACCAATGACACTGTTAATTCCAAAACATACATTGATAAAGTTTTTGAAGCAACCAATGACAACAACCGCACTATAAAGGATTACCATTACTATGGCCAAATACTTTCAAAAGCCGGAAACGACTCCCTAGCAGCTGGCTATTTTGAAAAATCATATTCGCTTGACACCACTAAAACTGAGGTGTTAAACGACTTGGGCAACATGTACATGAAACTTAAAAATTATCCGCTGGCTGTAAATGCCTACGAGCGCAGAGTGAGCTATGGAAAAGGACTAAAATCAACGGACTATTTTAACCTCGGAAAAGCACTGTACTTCAGTAAAGATTTTGCAAGGGCTGACAGTATATTCGGAAAGGTAAACGAAATGGTTCCTACATGGCCTAACGGGTATTTGTGGAGGGCGCAAAGCAATGCTCAATTGGATCCCGACTCAAAATTAGGCTTAGCCAAACCCCACTATGAAAAATATGTTGAGGTGGCTTTAGCCGATACTGCAAACGTGGACAAGTATAAGAACGGATTGATAGAGTCTTATAAATATTTAGGAGGATATTTTTACCTAATAGATAAACAAACGTCAACCTCTAAATCATATTGGCAAAAGGTTCTTGAGCTTTCACCTGACGACAAGCAGGCCAAGCAGGTAATTGAAGGACTTAACCAGAAAAAACCTTAGTAGGATTACTTACAAGAACTAAAAAGGAAAGGGGCAACAATTGTTGCCCCTTTTCCATTCATGATGAACAAGTTAAAAAATATTATTGCCCTAAATAAGCTTTAAGTAATTTGCTTTTAGAATTCTGACGCAATGTTTTAATTGCCTTTTCTTTTAGCTGACGTACACGCTCACGAGTAAGGTCAAATTTTTCACCGATTTCTTCCAATGATAAACCATGCTCCACTCCAATTCCGTAAAACAATTTGATCACATCTTTTTCGCGTTCAGGCAATGTTTCCAATGAACGATTAATCTCTGTGTGCAAGGACTCAGCCATTAACAAACTGTCAGCATGAGGTGCATCAGGGTTTGTTAAAACGTCAAGAAGGGTATTGTCTTCACCTGGCACAAACGGTGCATCCATTGACACATGGCGACCCGGCATTTTCATGGTGTAAGCAATACGATCTGTATCAATTTCCAGTTCAGTTGCTAATTCTTCTGCAGTAGGTTCGCGTT
>JAYTNW010000002.1:0-10219 GCA_043748115.1 Bacteroidota bacterium
ACTTTTTCTCCCGTAAGCACATCACTATGCTTAAATTTTTCTTTAATAAGTTTAGCCAATGTGTTTGTTAATCCCACGTAATCAATAATGCCGGTGCATGGCACCCAAAGACCTTCAATACCTGTACAGTACGGTTCAATTTCCTTGATTTGTTCTGCAGAAATTTTTTCAATGCCCTCCACGCCATTTTGCATGCCGTTGTTGTAAACGCGATTCATGTGTGGCAATTCATTTGCGGTGGTCGCTACAATAATTTTTCCGCAAATATCATGGGCTACTTTATGTTCTTTACTAAAGGCTACTAACTCCCTTCTTCCATCCACACAGTTTTTTGCTTTGTAAGATCCGGGTTTATAATAAAGTCCTGAGTGAATAACACCAGAGTTTCGTCCTGTTTGATGTGCCGCTAATTTATTTTCTTTTTCAAGAACCAAAATTTTTAGATCGGGAAAACGAAGATTTAGTTTGTAAGCAGAAGCAACGCCTACACAGCCTCCGCCAATCACTACAATGTCATATGGAGTATCCACTTCCATTAAAGAATTAGGAATTTAAAGAATGGTAAAATAAAATAATTGGATAATGGCAAGGGGTGATAAAAAATTAGTGCTATACACGTCTCTATTTCAGCCAAAGCATATGTAAAAATTAATAAGCCCATTTTAAATAAACGCTACCCCAAGTAAAGCCACCTCCAAAAGCAGCCAATATAATGTTGTCGCCTTTTTTCAATTGGTTTTCCCACTCCCATAAACAAAGCGGCAATGTGCCGTTGGTGGTGTTTCCGTACTTGTGAATGTTTAACATAACTTTTTCCATGCCAACACCCATCCTGTTTGCCGTTGCCTCAATAATGCGTTTATTGGCTTGATGTGGTACTAACCAAGCCACATCATCTGCTTTTAAATGGTTACGCTCCATAATTTCTGCGCTTACATCAGCCATCCCTTTAACAGCAAATTTAAAAACAGTTTGTCCTTCCTGATAAACATAATGCTCTCGGGCATCAACACTGGCATGTGAAGGAGGTTTAACACTTCCACCTGCTTTTTGATGCAGGTAATGCCGTCCGTTTCCATCGCTTTTTAAAATAGAATCCTGAATGCCAAATCCTGTATTGTCGGGTTCAAGAAGTACGGCTCCACCCCCATCACCAAAAATTATACAGGTGGCACGGTCGGTATAGTCAATAATTGCCGACATTTTATCAGCACCCACCACCACCACTTTTTTATACTGTCCGCTCTCAATAAATTTAGAACCGGTTACTAATGAAAAAAGAAATCCGGAGCAGGCAGCACTTATATCGTAACCAAAAGCATTTTTTGCACCCACCATATCACAAATAACATTTGCCGTTGCCGGAAAAACATAATCGGGAGTAGTAGTGGCACAAATCAAAAGATCAATTTCATCTGCACCAATCCCTCTCTTTTTTAAAAGTCCGTTAACAGCTTCTACACCAATTGTTGAAGTTCCTGCTCCCGGTTCTTTTAAAATTCTTCTTTCCTTTATTCCTGTACGTGATTGTATCCACTCATCGTTGGTATCAACCATGGTGGCCAATTCGCTGTTGTTAAGCACATAATCAGGTGCCCATCCATAAACAGCGGTAATGGCAGCTCTTGTTTTTTCCATTAAAGGCTACAGTGTTTGATTAACAACATTTTCATGAAAAGCAGTAGCTATCTTTTCTGCAAGGTTCGCTTCTGTTACTTCTTTCGCTAATAAAATCATGTTTTTTATGGCTTTGGCTTTTGAGATACCATGGGCAATGACTACGTTGCCGTTTACACCTAAAACAGGTGTTCCGCCATAGTTCTCATAATCAAAACGATCAAAATATGGATCCTTTATACCTCTCTTTTTAATTAGTGTATAAAATGACTCTGCTTCTTTTAAAATAACGTTTCCTGTAAAGCCATCGCATACAATTACATCAGCCTTATTATTAAAAAGATCACGTCCTTCAACATTACCTACAAAGTTTATATCCTTTGTGGTTTTTAAAAGCTGGTGAGCCTGCTGCGAGCTAAGGTTTCCTTTTTCTTCTTCTTCGCCAATGTTCATTAAGGCCACTCGCGGATTTTGTTTATGATAAACATGCTCAGCAAGCAAAGAGCCCAATATTCCAAATTGTTGCAAAACTTCGGGTTTGCAATCGGCATTTGCACCCACATCTAAAATAAGATTGGTGCTTCCATCGTCCTGCGGCAATACTGATGCTATAGCGGGACGCTGAATTCCATTTACAGCTTTTACACTAAACATGGAACCAACAAGCATAGCACCGGAGTTTCCTGCACTGGCAAAGGCATGTATCTTCTTTTCTTTAAGCAATTGAAAACCTACTGCAATGCTCGAATTGGGTTTTTGAACAATGGCTTTGGTGGCGTGATCGCCCATTTCAATCACTTCATCCGTATGTACAATTTCAAACTGGGCTTCAGCAATATTTTGCGCTTGTAATAATGGCAAAATTTGATGCTTATCACCAATAAGAACCAATTGAACATCTTTTGATAGTTCTTGCCTTGCAGCAATGGCTCCCAAAGTGGTTTCAACGGGGGCATAATCGCCTCCCATAATATCTACTCCAATCCTTATCATAAAGGAGACAAGACGGAATTAAGCAGTTGCGTCAACAATAACTTTCCCTTTGTAATACATTTTGCCTTCGTGCATGTAGGCACGATGAAATAAATGGGTTTCACCTGTGGTAGCGCAAATAGCTACAGTAGGTGCTTCCGCCTTATAATGCGTTCTTCTCTTATCTCTTCTGGACTTGGAGTGTTTGTGCTTTGGATTTGGCATAATTCCTAACTATTTATTTGATTATTTAATTCTTATTTATATTTTTTAATGCGGCCCACCTAGGATCGGTTTCCGGTGTGGTTTTTACCATGAATGGCTCCATTTTACGCAACGTTTCTGGGTTGCACCCGCTTTCACCTTTATCAGTATCAGGGTGAACAATTTTTATGGGCAGTGCCAATGAAATAAAATCATACATGTGTTGGGCAAGAGTGATTTCATTTTCGTTATCAGCCTTCACAACCTCCACTTCGTCAACATCAGTTTCGTCTCCTGATGTTTTTACTATAATCGCCTTTCTGATGTTTAGCGGCATTTCAAACTCTTCTAAACAACGGTGGCATTCAACATGCACTGTGCCCGATGTTTTAAAGTCGAGAATTAGCATGTTTACCTTCTTGTCTAACGCCAATGCTATTTGAATGTTTGCACCTTGTACCAGCGGATTTTCAAACAAGTCAAAAAACTCCTGTGCTAATTGGTATTCATACTCATGCAATCCTTCTTTTAAGCCTGCATATTGAATTTTATATTTCGCCAGTTTATCCACGTGAACCTTCTGCATTGAAAGAAGGAGCAAAAGTAGCAAAAAATCATAAATCACCAAGACGAAATGTTAACTGTAATTAAGAGTGGCTGATAATCAGCAGATCGCATTGGCCGTTATTAACAAAAAAAGCCGTCCGGAATTACCGGACGGCTATAAAACCACATTTTTTATTTATTACCCGAGTTATTCTATAACGACTCTTTGGGTCTCTGAAATTTCATTTCCAGATAAGGTCAGCATATAAACCCCTTTTGCATATTGTAGCAAGTCAACAGTTTTTGAATTAACCCCAATAGCGGCATCAATGGTTGTGCTTAAAACGGTTCTTCCACCTAAATCAGTTAATTTAAGGGTATAAACCCCAAAGGTTTCAACAGTGAAATTTATGTTCATTGCTGTTGAAGCCGGATTTGGAGAAACAGCCATTCCTTGGTGGTCACCATTAAAACTTTCTCTGCAATTTACGTTCGCCATAAATACTTTTGAGGAATTTCCACAAGCATTGTTGGCAATCACTGTTACATTTCCATTGCCCGTTCCCCAGTCCATTACCAGGTTGGTGGAGTTTCCTCCGCCAGATACATAAGTAGCTACAGGAGCAGATGGGTAAAGCCAATTGAGCGTATAGCTTCCTGTAAGGTTGCCCAAGTCAGCAATAAATTCAACACCTGATGTATTTGCACACCAACTGCCTGGTGTAGCAGCTATTGATTGTGGCGAATTAGGTGCTCCTTTTACATTAACACATCTAGGAGCACTGTTGCCGCAGGCATTACTTGCAGTTACACAAAGCGGTGAGGTGGAAAAGCTGCTGTAAGTTACACTTACGGCATTGCTGCCTTGGCCACTGTTAATTGTTGCACCGGAAGGCGCACTCCAGTTAAACGTGGTGCCGTTTTGTGTTGGACACTGGTAAACAACGGTTTGCCCACACAAACCTGTAAGCGGCCCTGAAACAGCTGAAGGCATTGAGGGTAAACCCGGAGCAACCGTTTTGCATTTAGGAGCTGAAGTGATACCACACACACTTGTTACCGATACGCAAATATTGGCTGGGCTATTATATCCTGAATTAAAAAAAACATTTATATTATTCGTACTTGAGTTTCCTGATGTACCTGGAGGTAATGACCAGTTATAAGAGGCCACACCCTGCGTGGAGGATACGGAAAACAATTGATTAGTATTGGGGCAGGCAACAAAACTTCCGCTCAGATTACTTATTGCAGCAGCAGATTTGCTCAAAACAATACATTTTGTTGCAGAGGTATAACAGTTGGTTTGTGCCGCAACACAAAGTGTTCCTCCATTCCATGTGGGACCAAAGTTTATGGTGGCTGCTTGTGCGTTGCCGGTTACAGTGGCATCGCCTGTTACTGACCATAAATAGGAGGTTGCACCATCAACATCAGGAGTAGTATAGGAGTGAGAGGAGTTTTCGCAAACGGTTACCGGACCCGAAATAGAAGCTGGCACGGATACAAAACCTCTAACTTTTTGTATTTTTCTTAAGGAACTTCCACAGGCGTTGCTTGCTTGCACGCCAACATTATATAATGATCCAACAGGGGCTCCGAAGGTAATGGTAACCGAAGGTGTGGATGTTGTATAAGGTGAAATATTTAGTGGATTGCCGTCAAAATAGCTTCCTGATGGGGCGTCCCAAATATATTGCGTGGCCTTAAAAACACTTGGTATTGCCAGCGTGGCAACAGTACCTGCACAAACATTTGAAGGCATCCCTGCAAAAGGAACAGTAACGTTACTTGATACGGGACTTGAGCTTACTATAACATTTACACTAATGCATGATGTAGTATTTCCGCATCCATCTTCAATTCGCACAAAATAGGTTTTGTTTGAATTTGGAGATACTGAAATTGATGCTCCTGTTCCCAAAAATGTACCTCCACATGATCCTGAATACCACATATAGTTACCATTCATGTTTCCTGTAGAGCCTCCTATTGCATTCAGTTGTATTGAAGATCCTACACAAATGTTGTTAAAAGAAGCATTGCTGGTAATTGAAGTGGGCGCTATAGGCGATGTTCCATTAACGGTGATGTTAAAAGAACAGGTTGATACGTTGCCGGCAGCATCAGTAGCGGTGTAAGTTACAACTGTTGTTCCTATTGGAAATACGTCTCCGCTCGAGTGATTAGCAGATAGAGATGATAGGCTACAATTGTCCGAAGCGGTAGGTGTTGTAAAGTTAACAACAGCCCCACAAGTTCCTGCATCGTTACCTACCGTAATATTAGAAGGGCATCCGCTTATTACCGGATTTTCAGCATCAACCACAGTCACAATTTGGGTACACGTGTTTATATTGCCATTTACATCGGTTACTGTCCAAACAATCGTATGAGTGCCTTCTGAATAGGGCCCGGCATTGTCAGGCGTTAATGATGCAACGCTGCAATTATCGCTTACCGTTGGCGTGCCAATAGAAGCGGCTGTGCACATTCCAAAATCAACATTAACAGTGCCTGTTGCGGGACAAGAAATAGAAGGCAACTGGATATCAGTTACCACTACATCAAAACTACAAGAAGCTGTACCACATGAGTTTGTTGATGTTACAGTTACAGTGGTAACACCAACGTTAAAAGATGAGCCGCTGCCGTCTCCACTGCCAGTGCCTGTGGTGGCGCCTGTCATTATATAACTTACAGCAGGTGACGGAATGCCTGTTGACGAAGTGCTGTAACTCATCACTGCACTGCACAGTCCTGCCGCTGCTACACCCATTTGGTTGCCAGGACAAGTGATTGCTGCTGCAACATTAGGCGAGCTAATGGTGACAGTAGTGCTGCCGAAACAACCATTGTTGTCCTGCATATCTATGTTATATCCTCCTGGTGACAGGGAACTGAATATGCCATCATTATTCAATGTTGTAAAGGCATCAATAGTATAATTATAAGGATCAGTGCCGTTGCTGCCTATAGCTAAAAATGATCCGTCAGCCGCACCCGGGCAACTTTCATTTACTATATTGCTTATTGCAACGGTTGGATTGGGGTTAACGATTATGCTGGTTGTTGCACTTGCAGTACATAAAAACTGATTGGTTATAGTAACAGTGTACACTCCGTTATTGGAGGCAGTTCCAAAAGAAATGGATGGATTTTGCTGTGTACTGAAAACAACATTTGAAGGGTTTTTCCAAGAGTAGGTGTTTCCTGTTGTTTGTCCAGGAGCATTGTTATCACCGGTAAAGTAAATATCATTTCCTTCACAAATCGGGCTGTTACTTCCTATGGCCGGATCGGGAGCTGCATTAACTGAAACATTTACAGCTTGGCTATTAGTACAACCTACTCCAGTTGCAGAAACAATATATTGCGTTGTTATGTTTGGTTGTGCCGTTGGGTTTTCTAGTGAGGAGGAGTAACCTGTTGGCATAGAAGACCAGCTAAAGGTAACGCCATTAGTGGTGGCAATTTCTACTGACCAACTAACAAGCGTTCCCACATCTCCCGAAGCCCTGTCAGACATGTTGAGCGTCCAATTTCCCGCTGTATTACAAGGGAAGGTAAGACCACTCCAGTTGGTATTTGCTGTGCCATTTGTTAATGAGGGCCTATAACTTCCAGGAGTAATAACAGTGGGTCCTGAATTGGTTTCCGGCAAAACAGCGGATGCATTTACATCGAAAGTATAAGTTCCGCTAAAATCCTGGCCGTTACCGGTAGAAGTTGCCGGAACTCCCGGACGGTCAAACACCGTTGTGTTTCCACAGGGAGAAGTGATTTTTGCAATTAGATCGCCAACGTAAGTATGTCCAGTACCTAAGGTAATTTTTATTTTAAGCCTGCTTGCACTGGCAATAACATCAGAAGGTATGACAATTACTGAGTTAATCCCTGTTGCGTTATTGTCTGTAATAACGGCATTTGGTGAAGCAGAATAAGTATTATTTAAATACATGTTGGCAAACAAATTAACATTGGCTCCTGCACAAACTGTGGCAGGATTGGAGGTGGGTGTACCAACAGGCGCTTTATTAACAGTAACAGATGTGGAGGATGATACCGTACATCCGCTGCTGGTTACAGTAACGGTGTAGGTGCCGCTATTTGAAATGGAAACGTTAGTAACAATAGGGTTTTGAGAAGTAGAAGCAAATCCACTCGGGCCACTCCACACAAACGACCCAGCGCTGCCTATTGCTATTAAGTTTAATGCAGAACCTTCACACAAAGGAGTATTACTTCCGGCAGTAATCGTTGGTATCGGATTTACAACCACGTTTGTAGTTGTTGTTGAAGAACAACCTCCTATGGTTACCGTAAGTGTATAGGTTCCGGTATGGGCTATAGTGGCATTTGATATCGAAGGGTTTTGAGACGCTGATGAAAAACTATTTGGTCCGCTCCATTGATATGATGCTCCGGTAACAGCGGTAGCGGTAAGGTTAAGAGTGCTTCCTGCACAGATAGGAGAATTGTTGCCGGCAGTTGATGTGGGGTCGTTAACAATTGCTGCAGTGGTAGCGCTATTGCTACAACCAACACTGTTGGTTACGGTTACTGTGTAGGTGCCAGTAGCAGCACCGGTAGCGCTGGAAATAGAAGGATTTTGAGTGGAGTTTGAAAAGCTATTGGGTCCAGCCCATTGATAAGTGGTCATTCCTGAAGGGCCAGAAGTGAAATTTAATGCCGCGCCTTTACAAACGGGCCCGTTGTTGGAAGCTGTGGCTGATGGAGCAGAACATACAAAAATATCATCAACCGCAACTCTGTCTCGCGAGCTAAAAATATTTACATCATCGTAGTAAAACCACCTAATCCGCAAATCGGACAGGTTGTTGGCTGCTGCCGGCAATATCAATGAAAATGTCACCGCATTACCCGCAGCTGCAGAGGTGTAAGTGGTTCCTGAAAGTGTTTGCCAAGCGCCAGAGCTTCCGTTCCTCCACTGTAAATCTAACTTACTTGACGCCAAGTTTTCATCGGTTATTGTACGCGCAGTCCAGGTTACCCGAATATTTGTTAATGCTGTGGTGTTTACCCTTACTTGAAAGGATGCACGAGCGTAGTTTGTTCCAAACAAGGCGTAGTTACCTTTGTAACTGATCCCACTTGCTCCTTCAGCTCTCCAATTGGCATCGCTTGAGCCATTTGGTGCATCGGTAGTAATATCTGCTGTGCTAACGCTTGTTCCTGATTGCCTTCCTATGGTTAATGATGCAGGAAAACTGGTTCCTGAGTAGGTGTTAAATGAATAAGGTAATGTTGATATTGAAGGCAGTGTACTTTGTGCACACACCTCACCATAAACCATAAGACAGATTAGCAGAAATAGCTTGAAAGCCTTTGAACGACTGATCTGTAACGATCGAGCATGCGCCCACGAATACTTGTGATTTTCCATTTTTAATAAAATTTAGGTAATTAATTAATTGCAGTTTGGATGTTAAGATAGTGCCTTATCTATGTTTTGGTAATAAATTTTGGCGAACGGCAAGTAATAAGGGGTGAAGTTTTCGCTGGTTGATTTAAGCGTTTGTTTTTGTTTCTCAAAAGGATTGCTGTCGTCCTAATTTAACTCAATGGTTAAAGCAGGCGTGCTACAATTTATTGGGTACTTTTGAGCAAACTTTACACATGTTAAAATTCAAAAAGCTACTTCTTGTGCTCTTGGCACTTACGTGTTCTGTTGCCTTCGGACAAACGAATGAGAGCAGTCAACGTCCCACAAATCTTAAAAAATGGTATTGGATGAATTCTTCTGAATTAATATTTTCAGCGGGAGAGCTAAAAATATCCAATCCAACTGTTGATGGTTTCGGACTTGTAAATTACGGAGTTGACAATGTAGTCCGTTTCAGTGCTTTTTTGCATTTTCAACAGCAAGCGCATTTTAATTTTAGCAACAATTTGGGTTTTTACATCGGAGTTGGAATGCGTAATATCGGGTTTATCAATACGCTGTCAGGATTAGAGAAAAAAATAAAAATTAAGCAGCGATCCTACTCATTGGGTATTCCATTTGCTGTTAAGGTGGGAAAAATGGATGGTTTTTATGCTACCATAGGAGCAGAAGCCGAATTGATGTTTGCCTACAAGAGAAAAGTGTTTTATGATGGTAACAAATCAAAAAAATCGCAATGGTTTAGTGATGATATTAATCTTTTTAATCCTGGTATGTTCGCAGAGGTTCATTTTAAAAGGGGAAGTTATATCCATGTAAAATATTATCTCTCTGATTTTTTAAAATCGGAAACAGAGAATTTTGTTTTGCCGGATGATGGCCGTACTATAAGTTATAAAGTAAATTCCAGTAAGCTCTTTTACGTTGGCATAGGCACCTCCATCAAGGGAAAAAAGGCAAAAAGGAGAAATACTTCGTCAGCCCCTGCTGCGGTTTAACCGGGGTTCCTTACATAGGTGATATAATCCAACGATTCAAATGTGTTGTGGCCTGCCGTACGCAACATAGTCACCAACTGCCCACGATGATAGGTGCTGTGGTTCATGCAATGAATAACAATGTCTTTAACCGTGTTGGTAAAGGGCTCCCCTTTTGATGTTTGGTAAGTAATATAGTTTCCTAGTTCATTCTCTGAAAAACTACTGATGTAAAGGTCAAATTCTTTTGAATTATTTAACACGAAATCGAAAAACTCGTTAAAATCTCCATTAAATCTTGCGCTGGGGGGCCATGTAAAGGTTTGACCTTGTATTCGTTTTAGCCATGCATGCTCTGCATCGAATATATGGGCCAGTGTTTTTCTTATAGTGGGAAAACTGCTCTTCAAAAGTTGATCAGCGGTTGCTTCTCCTGCGTTTAAAACAGCGGTAATGATGCGGGCATTTGCCCAATAATTATAGCCCGTAAGTGTTG
>JAYTNW010000003.1:0-1808 GCA_043748115.1 Bacteroidota bacterium
AACCGTAAAAAACCGGCCAGCACCACAACATCTATTTTATGCAACAAAAGCAGGTCACGTATTTTTTCCGGAGTTTTAAGATCATCATTTGTAAAAACTTCGCAATGCACATTATAGCGGTGCGCACGCGCAATAACACCTGCATGGGCATTGTTGGTAAACACCGTATGCACATGCGCAATATCGGTATCTTTAAAATGAGCAATTATATTTTCAGCATTGGTACCCGAGCCCGAAGCAAACACACCTATTCTTATCATTGATTTTAAAATATGGTGTAAAAATATGCAACTGTAAATGATTTGTTTAGTTCCATTTTTGACATTATTACAATCATTCGTTTGTTTAAATCACAATCTTTGTTTTATTTTGTAATGAAATTTAATTACACACCATATGTTCTTCAGCACCAACATCCGCTTATTGCGCAAACGCAAAAACCGCACACAGGAAATCGTATCCGGTGAATTAGGCTTTACCCGCTCCACCCTTAACAGTTATGAAAACGGAGCCGTTACCAATCCCACGGTTGACGCACTGATCAATTTTTCAGAGTATTTTAAAATTTCCATCGACACTTTATTAAAAGTGGACATGACCAAATTATCCGAAATGCAGCTGCGCGAAATTGAACTGGGTCACGATGCTTACGTGCGCGGCAGCAAACTGCGTGTGCTCACATCAACAGTGGACAGCCGCAACCGCGAAAACATTGAGCTGGTGCCCGTAAAAGCAAAAGCAGGGTACACAGCCGGGTATAACGACCCTGAGTTCATCCGCAACCTTCCCACGTTTCAACTGCCGTTTCTATCGTTAGACAAAAAATTTCGCACCTTTCAAATCAGTGGCGACAGCATGCTGCCTATACCTGACAAATCATACATCACTGCAGAATACATAGAAAACTGGATGGACATTAAAGATGGCAACGCCTACATAGTAGTAACTGCCGATGACGGCCTTGTTTTTAAAGTAGTGTTTAACCACATCCGCAACAAGAAAAAACTATTGCTCAAGTCCCTTAACCCCGCTTACAAGCCTTACGAAATAAACATAGGAGAAGTAAAAGAAGTCTGGAAATTTGTAAACTACATCAGCAATGAATTTCCCGAAAACAATTTACAGAACCCACAACTTTCCAACACCGTAGCCAAAATTCAAAATGAAATGAACAAGATCAAAGATCTGCTAGGGGTTAACAATGCAAACTAGCCACTAAGTACACTAAAGGCACTAAAAAAACAAAAAACCACTAAGCAATTTACTTAGTGGTTTTTTTAGTCTATTTCGCGCCCTTCGTAGCAACTATATCTTAATTATTTCTTTCGTGTCTTTCGTGGCTATAAATTTCATTTCGTGCCTTTCGTGGCTCACTCCACATCCACCAGCGTACCCACCTTTTCGCCTTCAATAAGCTTCATCAAGTTACCGGGAGTATTCATATCAAAAACAATAATCGGAAGTTTATTCTCATGACACAGCGTAAAAGCCGTCATATCCATAACATTTAAGCTCTTCTCATACACCTCATTAAAAGTAATGCGGTCATACTTCACAGCATTCTTATCCTTTTCAGGATCGGCAGTATAAATACCATCCACGCGAGTACCTTTTAAAATCACGTCAGCTTCAATCTCAATTACGCGCAGCGAAGCAGCCGTATCAGTAGTAAAATAAGGATTACCGGTACCAGCGCCAAAAATCACCACACGGTTTTTCTCCAGGTGACGCACCGCACGCCTGCGAATAAAAGGCTCACAAATAGCCTCCATCTTAATGGCCGATTGCAGGCGGGTGTTAATACCCTT
>JAYTNW010000004.1:0-5188 GCA_043748115.1 Bacteroidota bacterium
TAAGGAGCCGATTGAAAACCATAAGTATGAATAAATTTCCGGAAGGCTGCGTTAAGGGTGTCTTCACCAAGGTAATCTTTAAGCGCATACATTACCACGCTTCCTTTTTGGTAGTGAATATATCCTTGCCCGTCATTGTAAGCCAGTGGCTGTTCATTTATACGTTCAGATGAGCGGCCTGATAAATACTCGTCCAGCTCAAACTTTAAAAAGCGTTCCATTTTTTCTTTGCCAAATTCTTTTTCCATTACCATAAGTGCGGTGTACTGAGCCATGCTTTCCACCATTACAGTTGAGCCTTGTGAGTTGGCTCCAGCTACCTGATGGCCCCACCATTGGTGCGCTACTTCATGGGCAGTGATGTAAAAGGAGTTGTCAATATCACTTTCATCATCGGTGTTGTAAATAAATCCGATTGCTTCACTAAAAGGAATGGTGTTGGCAAACGACTGAGCAAAAGTTTCGTACCGTGGAAATTCTAATATACGCACTTGTTTAAATTGGTAAGGCGAAAAATTCTTTTGACAATAGTCTAATGTTTTCTTTATGCTCTTATTCATTTTTTCAATGTTCCAAGCATGCGTTTTGTGGTAATAAATCTCAATGTTGATCCCGTTGTGCTTATCCCTAAAAACATCGTATCGAGCGCTTAAGAACGAATAGAAATTTACAATGGGGGCATCCATTTTATAGTGAAAATAACGCCTGTTTCCTTCTGTCCATTCCTTTTGGAGGTAGCCCGGAGAAACCGCAACCTGATCTTCAGATGTGCTAACCACGCATTCATAAGATATCCAATCAGCATCCTGCGAAAGGTAGGTGTTCGCTCGTGCACCGGAGTCGTTTAGGCGCCTCATGTTATTATTTTTTCGCGGCAATCCTTCCTTTTTTCTGTCGTTATTGTCAGTAAGCTCACCGCCATCGCTGTAGCCAAATGCAGGCATGTAGGTGTTGTTGATAAACGTGCCGTTTTGTACAATGCCTAATTCATCATTGCTGTTTTTAAATCCTTTAGGCTCGTATAAAATATCAAAAGTCATTTTAGACGAATCGCCTGGTTGAAGTGGCTTGTCTAATTTGTAAATAATAAATTGCTTGTTAAAATTCTCCACTTCTTTAACAGTGAAACCAAAATCGAGTTTGTTTACAATCACATTTTCATGTGCCCAGCTTAACAGCAAGGTGTCAATAGGAGTTTGGTGTTTATTTTTGATGTAGTAATATCCACGAATATGCGCACTTCTTTTTTCAGGAAAAATTTCAACGTTTAGGTTCACATCAGTTATGCGTGGTTGTTTGAAATCAAGATAACGTCTGTATTTTTTCTCGTATTCGCCCTGTTCCTTACGTTGTGTTTTTACGGACTTAAAATTATTGATTACATTGAGGTTGTAAAAAATAAAACTGCCGAAAAGAATAAAAATAACCAAGCTCACCGTCAAGGCTTTTTTGCCTTGGCCCTGTTTCAAATTGTTTTTAAACTGAAGCCAACGTGTTGCAAGGTCTATTTGGTTTCCGTTGCGGCTCATTAAAATTCCAAAAATAAAAAGTGCCGTGCCTAATGCTCCCCAGTAAATAATAAACATGTACTTGGGGAATAAAAAGTGGCCAAATCCATTCATGTCTGAATAGGGTGCAGATGTGGTCATGGCATACCATGTCATTTTATGCGTAATGCCCATGGCAGCAAGTGCCAGCCTTCCCACAAAATAAACAATCATGATGGTGTGTCCTACAAATTTGTTGTTTACTAAACTATGTACAAAAAATGCAAGCAGAATAAGTAAAACAAAGGATGGGTATTGGACAATAAATAATTCTTTCAAATAAACAACTACGTCAAACCGGTAAAATCCATTAAGCGTTTGAAGCAACATTCCTGTCAGCATTAAAACCACCAGCAGAAAAGCTACCAACAAACACATTGCGGCAAACTTTGCCGTTATGGTAAGTGTTTTGGATACAGGAAGTGAATCCGTAATGTTTGAGAAGCGGTGCTCACGGTCTTTCCAAATTAGCTCTCCTGAATAAAAGGTAATGATGATGAGCACAAAGAGGAAAAAATTGCTGGTAAGCTCATCTAAAATAGCATAGGTGACGGGGTAAATGGAAGTGCCATACATTTTGCCTATGTAATTTACCTGTGACAGTAGCAGAAACACTCCGCACAATGAAATGGCTATAAAAGGAACAGATTTTAGGGAAGAAAAAAAATCAAGTTTTAAGGTATGTGTCCATTGCTTAAAACGGGTTGTAAATGAATAGTCCTGGTTCACAGTAGGTGTAATGATTCCGAAATGAGTTTCAGTGATTTTTTCAGTAAAGGTTTTTTTTCTGCGAAACATTTGTGGAGCAGCTTTTGTAAAAGTGAATAACCGGAAAGAGATGGCTCCTATGATAAGAGCAACGGATATCCAAAGCAGGCGATTCCAAAGTAAATAACTTTCAAAGGGAATGGTGAGGTAATTTTTTTCGGCAGGTGTCCAATATCGAGTGAGGTAAAAAGCAGGTGTAAGCCCAAACGGATCGAGTAGCGAAAGTGCAGGGTTACTTTCTGAATCACCGGAGGCGGAAGTAAGAATTAAATAAAGAATAAATAAAATAACGCCTTGCACAAAAATTACAAGCTGGCTTCTCAACAAACTGCCCAGTGAAAAAAAGATAACTCCGAGTAAAAATAAATTGGGCAGAATAAACTGAAAAACGGGGGCAGTAAATGCTTTAAGCATAAAGGGGCCAATCATTTCTTTGTCAACCCATGGCATCATGAGGCCGATGAGCATACCTAAAATAATCCCTGAGAAAATAAATAAAGCAGTAAGGTATGAACCAATGAAACGTCCGCCTAAATATTCTGATTTTTGAATAGGTGTGGTAAAAAGTATTTCATGAAAGTTGTATTCAAAATCGCGATACACAGGAACGCCCATTACCGCAGAAATAATAAAGGTGCCGAACAGCATTAAAACCATGACCACCTGACTGATGGTGTAAGGAGAATTTTTTAAAACATTTCCTGTTGCGCCTCCAATGGAAATTGCATCAGTGGTCACAAAAAAGTAACTCATAAAAAAGAGAATGGCAAAATAAACATACGTTGCCGGCCTGCGGAAACGGTAAGAGAGCTCAAACAATATGATTTTCAGCATGTGATTTTAGTGGTTTAAAGGTTATTTCATCAATCCGTTGAGTACTGAAAAATAAACATCTTCTAAAGCAGGAGGAGCAAGAGAAAAATCATGATTCAATGGTTGTTCGCTCCACACATGCAGCTCAATTAAACCGGTGTTAAATTTTTGGGAGATTACCTGATGGTCTATTGCCAGCTCTTTTGCTTTTGATTTATCCACTTGACAAGTCCAAATTTTTCCTTTCACCATTTTTAAAGCTTCCGCAGGATGGCCACCAAATAATACTTCGCCTTTATTGATGATAGCCATTTGCGAACACAATTCTTTAACATCTTCAACAATGTGAGTGGAGAGAATTACGATTACCTGTTCGCTTATTTCACTAAGCAGATTTAAAAAACGGTTGCGCTCCGTGGGGTCAAGTCCCGCAGTAGGCTCATCAACAATAATAATTCTTGGAGAGCCAATTAAAGCTTGTGCTATACCAAACCGTTGTTTCATGCCTCCGCTGTAGCCGCCTAATTTTTTCTTTCTCACATCGTAAAGGTTGGTTTGCATCAGCAAACTTTTTACCAACTCATCACGTTCTTTGGTATGACTAATGCCTTTTAGTAAGGCAATGTGATTTAGTAATTCTTCTGACGATACATTAGGATAAACACCAAATTCCTGTGGTAGATACCCTAAAATTTTTTTTACTTCTTCTTTTTCTTCGAGCACGTTTAGGTCATCTAAAAAAATGGTGCCGCTGTCAGCATTTTGCAGGGTGGCAATTGTGCGCATAAGCGAAGATTTACCGGCACCGTTAGGGCCCAGCAAACCAAACAGGCCGTTGTTTATTTCCAGGTTAATGTTTTTTAATGCCTGTACTCCGTTTGGGTATGTTTTGGTAAGGCCTTTTATGGTTAGTTTCATAAACAAGAATTGGTAGTTAGTTTTGTTAAAGTGAAAGTAGTGGTTATTCTTTTAGCAGCCAATCTAAATTGAAAACAGATGCCAATGAAACTTTTCGCCTGCTCGATGTTATTTCAATGGGTGGCAATTGCACTGATGCGATAAATTGTTTCTCCCACGCTACGGCAGGAAACAACTTGTTTCTGTTTTCTGAGGTAATGATTACAATTTGAGGTGCACCTTCGTTAGCGTTTGTTATTTCTGAAGTGATGGTAACAGCGGGCAATTGCACGCAAGGCATCCAATTTCCTTCCGCTTTTTTTAAGGGAATTACAGTGCCGATGTTTTTTGTATTGCCGGTTTGTCCAAATAGCCAATGAAATGGAGCTATTGAAATGGCCAGGATCAAAACTGTTGTGATTGTTTTTTTCATTTTATTAGTTTTACTGTATTGCGATGCAAAGATAATGGTTAAACAATGTAATATGCAATACATAGTACTAAAATAGTTATCTATAATATTGAAAATCAGTAAATAAAATTTTATTGAGAAGGCTCTTTTAAATTAATTGGATCAACCAAGAAGGCATTAACCGTATTAGGTTTATATAGGACGCACTGTTTTTTAAAAAAGTTACAGCATGCTTTTTAAATAATTTACAATCATGTTTTCACAATCAGTTTTTTAAACAACTTATAAAAATCATTTACCTGAAGAAAAATTGAATATGAGATGAATTAAAACATTGCAGCAAACTAACCACTGTCGCACACGGCTTGCTTTTTTACATTTGCAACCTTTTCTCAAACGCTGTAGTATAACAAGCCAAATAAACTGTTTTGTATGCATCTTATTGATATCATTTTAATCAGCGGAGCCATTGCGTGTTTTTCGATTGCTTTTTTAATTGCATCAAAGCCTGTTAAAAAGCGCAAAGGAGTTTTAAAATCGCAAGTAAAAAACTGGACACATGTAGTAAATGGTAAAAAGGCCGACATTGTTAACGGTGAAGTTTTTCATGTGTTGAATGACGAAACACAGTAAAGGCATTAGCACTTAACCCATCACTCCCTTTTTACGTTTTAACTTACCTTGCTCCAATTGCGGTAATCTGTTTTCTTTTTTTGAAGCATATCAGCACACACTAAATTATCAGGGTGGC
>JAYTNW010000005.1:0-4088 GCA_043748115.1 Bacteroidota bacterium
TACTACGTAATAATTACCTGCAGTTTTAACATAAATACTGCGTGTGGTTTTACCATTTGACCATGCGTAGGATGCTCCCAAGGTGGCTGTTAACAAAACAGAATCTCCAGTACATACTGGAGGCGGAGTGTTTGGTGTAACAGTTGCTGTAAATGTGGTTCCACTGGTTACTGTTACCGTATTACTGGAAGCTGAACAGCCGCCTGCATAAGTGATGGTAACTGAGTAATTTCCCGGTTGGGTAATAGATACAGAAGGTGTGGTTGCACCTGTTGACCATGCATATGAAGCACCCGTTGACGCAGTGAGCGTTACACTACCTCCACCGCATACAACCAGCGGACCAGCCGGTGACACAGTTGCTGAACCGCTGCCCACAATGGTTATAACCAAAGGAGATGATGTAGAATAAGATGCCGTCCCACTTGATGCGGTGCATGTGATACTGTGTGTACCTGAAGCCAATCCGGAGAGTGAGAAAATGCCTGTATTGTTGGTAGCAACGGTTGTGCTTCCATCTTTAAAGATATAGTTGGTAAGCCCCGAAGGAGTTGCTGTTACTTGCGCAGATGTTCCTTGACAAAAGGTGGTTGCACCCCCCGTGGTAGCCAAGGTTAACGGGTTAAGTGAAGTGGAATTGCTGATGACTCTGATCACCTCGTTTCCTTCATCCCCAATGTAAAATTTATCAGGGCCAAAAAATGCAATGCATGATGGACTGTTAAAATTGGCTTGTGCCAACGGGCCGTTAAGCAAACCTGATGTTCCTGCAACACCGGCATAAGTAGTTACTGAGCCGGAAGCAATTTTACGAATACAATAATTATTTACGTCACCGATATAAAAATTTCCAGAGGCATCTTTTGTAATACCCATCGGCAAATCAAATTGAGCTGAAGATGCTGCTCCGTTGATATTACCCGGAGTTCCACTTCCAGCAAAGGTGGTCACTGCTCCCGCAGGAGTAATTTTCTTTATTTTATTGTTCCATGAATCTGTTACATAAATATTTCCACTAGCATCACAAACCAAACTGTGTGGGTGATCAAACCTTGCGGCTGCTCCTGTTCCATTTACATCGCCACTTAAAAAAGAAGTTCCTGCAAGCGTAACCACATTACCACCACTTATTTTACGAATGGTGTGTGTCATAAACTCACTCACATACACATTACCGGAAGCATCTAATGCAATGCCCGTTGGGAAACCAAATTGGGCTGAGGTTAAGGTACCGTCAGTTACTCCTGATGATCCATCACCGGCAAATGTTGTTACAACTCCAGCAGAGGTTATTTTTCTGATCTTATAGTTTTTTGTGTCAGCAACATAAAGATTTCCAGTTGCATCACAAGCAATGCCCCAAGGTTCAAAAAAAGATGCTGTGGTACCTGAACCATCGGTGCTGCCTTGCAACCCTGAACCGGCAAAAGTTGTTACTACCCCTGCAGTCGTTATTTTTCTAATAATATTGTTATCCCTGTCGGCCACATAAATATTTCCAGCCGCATCGCAAGCAATTCCGTGAGGACTGTCGAACTGTGCAGCCGTGCCCGTACCATTATTAGCACCGGAAATACCTGCCTGTCCGGCCAACGTGTTTACGCTCTGGGAAAATGATGCATAATGCATGCATAGAAAAAGCGTGATTAACCTGAGTTTTGTCATTTTTTAATCCTGTTACAAAAGTGAAATTGCCTTATTATACTCCCAATCAGATAAAAAAGTTCCAATTGGCTGCAAAGGATTGCCTTTGCAAGAAAAATGAAATATCGCACCATTTCCAGTTTCATCCACCTACCTTATATGCCCAAAACATTCTTAATGCTTTGTTAACGAGGCGGCTTCGCTCATTTTATTAAGAAAAACGTTTTAAAATTGCAAAAGGAAATTATTAAGAAGAAGCAAGAATAACCCTTGCATCTAAAAACCTGATTTAAAAAAGCAAAGCCGGCAAAGGAATATATCTTTTACCAGCTTAGTGTTTACCTAAAAACTATATCGTTCAGGGTTGTTTTTCCAGCACAACTTTTAGGTTGGCAAGACCATCTTCAAAATCTTTTCCCACCATTTTATCCATATTCATAAAAAGCATCATTACATTAAAAGGGAAAGGACTTTTACCTTCCATTGCCCAAGTAACCTTGGTTTGATTGTCGCCAACAGCATCGGTGGTGTAATAAGCCTGGTTTGTAGCTTCAAAAGGTTTCATAAATCTAAGTTCTACGGTCATGCGTTTACCTTCCTCAAAACTAAGGATCTCTTGTTCGCCTTTGCCCACCTTATCGTTTCCAACCCAACCGGAAACAAAACCAACCTTTCCATCTTCGCCTCTGTACTCCTTTTTCATGTTCGGATCCATTTTGCTCCAAACACTCCAGTTATCTTGGTTTTTCAAATACCGCACATAGTCAAATACAACCGCATTGGGTTTGTTAATGGTTATATCCCGCTGCACTTTAAAATCATTTGGAGCAAACGCACCCAAAATAGCGATAATAATCACCAAGGCAAGTAAAACATACAGCACTTTTTTCATATCAATATAGTATTATGGATTTTCGAAATTAAATAAAATTTAAGAGTAGTATAAACCAATTACTCGCAAAACCACAAGAGGTTTTATGAACGCATCAGTTTATAATTTTTTGTGGTGTCAAAAATCATAAAAAATAAATAACCGATGAAAAAACAAATTACAAAAGGAACGGCTGTTGCTCTGTTAATCACAATATAACCAACCAATATAATCATCATCATAAACATTTTTATACCGGTGGCAGCCATGAAGTACCTCACCGAAGCAGCCGCCTTGTTTTTGTCATTGCTTTTATTCAAAAGCCCATAATGGGTGAAAGCAAAAAAGAAAAAAAACAACACAGCAATTTTCCAAACCCCTTGGTAATAACGGTCAGCCAAAACATCTTTTAACAATGAGTAACAAATCACGTATAAGATGGCCACCATAACCAACTGTAAAACATAGGTGACAAACGATTTATTCATTTGTTTTTATTTATTCTCAAAAAATCTTTAAGGGTAGTGTAAAGGGCAATCACTACAGAAAGCAATGCCAACACGACCGTACAAACAGGAATGGTGTTACCTAAGTACTTATCCAGCTTGTAGCCTCCGTAAGTGCCAATAAACATAATAGCGCCCATTTGAAAACCCATGGACGCATATTTTGCGTAGCTGTTAAGCTGTTTTTTCTTTGAGGTGTTGTTCTGCTCGCTCGACATTTTTAATGTCTTTAACCATTGGTCCCATATTGCAGTTACCGGTAAAGCTGGCACCAACTTCCACTACTAATTTTCCTGTATTAATGTCGCCATTAATTTTTGCCGTGGCTTTCAAAAACAACATTTCGTTTACTGTGCTTGTACCCTTAACAGTGCCTGAAACATCGGCATTTTGGCAAAAAATATCACCATCAACAACACCCGTTGAACCTACAACTACCTTGGCCTTTGAAAAAACGGAACCCTTGATGTGTCCGTCAATACGTAAGTCGCCATTAGATTTAATTTCGCCTTCAATGGAAGTTCCGGCTGCAATCAAATTGATGGATCCAGAAGGAGAATCGCTGCTTTTTAAAGCGGTGGTTTTGTTCTTTAAATTTTCAAACATGGTAAATTCAAATTTGGAAGTAGGCGACAAAGATAAAAATAAAAGTTATTAACAAAGTATTGTTGTAAAAAAATGAAGACCTTGTTTGTGCCCGATTTGAGGGCACACTCGAGCGCTTTAATTAGTTACCGTAGTTGCTGCGGAAAAACTCCAGGTACTCATTAACATCCTTATTCAAAACAAAAGCGCTGAAGTTCTCGTCTGTAATAGGAAATAATTTAAACTTAGCCTTATCTAAACCTTCGAAAACAGCTTCGTCAATGTTGAGGCTACTTATATATTGTTGACTGAGCGTGCTGTTAGCCATTGACCTTACCATGGCGTAGGTATTATCGTCTAAGTTGAGTGTGGCTACGTTAAGGCGGTTTTCGGCATACCTTTTTTGATTAAAAGTGGTAAGCCTATTTTTTACCTCACCAGCGCCTTCCATGTTTGCAGGGTAAACCACCAAAATAATATGA
>JAYTNW010000006.1:0-3865 GCA_043748115.1 Bacteroidota bacterium
CCTAAACCTTCCTGGTAAATTTTTCCCATTTCATAGGAAACCAATTTCCCTAAAGGCTCTTTGTACTCACGTAATTTATTTCCAATTTGGCGTACCACCTCACCTCTCTTTGGGGCAGGCCACATGCGCCACTCTTTAAAAGCTTCTTCCGATTTTTTGATTATCGTTTCGTAATCAGCAGCTGTGCCTTGTTTAACAGTTGCGATTAACTGCCCATCTGCTGATGCAAACGATTCCAGTAGTTCACCTTTGGTATCAAACCACTGCGTTCCTGTGGTAGCACCTTTGTTAATTTGGGCTATGCCTAATTGTTTTAATGCTTCACTAATGCCATATTCTTTTTCTACTAAAGCGTCTTTCATAATTATAAATGGAATTGATATGTTCGTTTGAATTGTAATTTTAGCCTGCAAAATTAAGAATTTAACGCTTAGTAAATGGCTAAAACATCTCCTAAAGCGTCAATTGCTGTTATCGTTTTACTGGCAATTGCGCTTATAACAGTTAAAGGCATTAAAAGTTGCCGACAAAGCAAAGAAAATGATGTTGCCTCCACTGCCGCTGCTCCCCCGGTTTGGAAGGAAGACAATCACAACAGCAGAAGTAAATGGCGATACCAGCCATTGGATTATAGTCAACATGCCCGTTGCCGCATGGCATGCCGCTCTATTAGCGAAGCCGAGGTGATGGCAATCTTAAAAATGGGCACAATTAATTATAAGAAAAGTGATGTAAATGATAAGCCTTGTGCCAGTTATGTTGTTGAGGGAAATACTGATGATGGACAAAAGGTTCGTATTGTTTTTGGTGCCTGCAATGGCAAAACAAAGGTTATAACCTGTATTGATATTGGTGCTGAACATGAATGTTCGTGCAACTAAATAAAAAAGAAGCCCTGACGATATTTCGTCAGGGCTTGTAGTTGGTTTTCGGTGCTTATTATTCTATAATAATTTTGCTTTGAGCAGTACCGTTATTGCCGGTCACATTAAGCATGTAAACGCCTTTTGCAACGTGGCTAATGTCCATGGTGTGAACAGTGTTGTTGTTTGAAACACCTGCCTTTTCTTCCAACACTATTTTGCCGCTAAGATCTCTTAACTGCAGCATAGGCTGTCCGGATTGATTTTCCATAAACTCTATGTTTAGCGTGTGTGAAGCAGGGTTTGGATAAATATTCACCATCATCACGGGAGCCGCTGTAAATGCGCTTGACTGACGACAGGTAAATGCTATTACAACCTTTGTGCTTGCGCTTCCACAGGCATTATACTCATTGCATACCACATTTCCGTTGGTGCTGCCAAAGTTTACGATAATGGAGTTTGTTCCTGCTCCTGAGGTAATACTTGATCCGGGAGGAATACTCCAAGCATAGCCTATACCAGGACGTGATGGAACAGAGAATACATTACCAGAAGAGTTGGCACAGAATGCAGAAGGCGAAGTGATTACTGGCGAAACAGGAACTCCTTTAATGGCCAATGCACGTGGTTGGCTGTTGTTACAACCAATTTGAGCCACAACACTTAAATTGGCATTGCCAAAGCCACTCGCTGGGAACGTGAGGCTAATGGTGTTTGCCGATTGACTATTGATGATAACGCCCGCAGGAACCGTCCATGTGTAAGAAGCGCCACTTAGTAAAGGTAATGCTGTAAATGTTGCTGTTGTTCCACATAGGTTATCTGTTGGGCCAGCAATACTCGTGATTTTATTAACGGTGTTTCCACTTCCTGCATTGCCAATAATGGTAACCTGTCGTGCAATGCTGGTGCCACAAGATGATGTGGCAGTAACGCTTAACGGTCCGCTAGCAAAACTTCCATTAAAATCAAGGGTAATAATATTGGTTCCTTGGCCAAGATCAATAGTTGCGTTGGCAGGTGCTGTCCATGTATAGGTAATTCCTGAAACATTTGGTACGCTATATTGTACATTTTGTTGTGCTGGACAAACACTTAACGGTCCAGTCAGGGTACCGGGCTGTGTGGGGGCACTATTAACGCTTAAGCATTTTGTGGCTGATGTAAAACATCCTACTTGTGCCGCAACACAAATGCTGCCAACGGGAGAGCCAAAGGTTACATCCACATCTAAATCGCTAGAGGTGTAAGGTGAAGGATTGCCATCAAACAAAGTACCTGACGGCCCTGTCCAAACACATGAGGATGCTCCGGTAACTGCAGTCACTACATAGTTTTTTGTTTCGGCTGGGCAAGCAGTTGTAGCTCCTGTAATTGCTGCAGGAACAGAAACCGACCTTCTAATGAATGCACTGGAGTAATTAACTGAGTTTCCGCAAGCGTTAACAGCAACAACTCGTATGGAGTAGGTAGAATTAGAAGCGGTGATAATATCTACGGTAACATTTGTTCCAAAAGTAGGCGTAGTGAATGTTACACCCTGTGTTCCCGGGCCAAGGTACCAATTGTAAGATGTGGCACCTGCAATGGGAGCAATGGAGAGATTTAATCCAGATAACGGAGGACAAACAATAGAAGGTGCTCCTGTAACGCTACCGGGATCTGCGGGAATTCCTGCTGATATGGTAACGGTTAAGTTATCGCTTACTGCATTGCACTCACCAGCCGGATCGTTAGTGGTAAGAGTAAATATCGCAGAACCTGACGACATATCATTGCTTCCAGGCGTGTAGATAGCAGTCAAAGAATTGGAATTATCAAAAGTTCCGTCACCGCTTGTGGACCATGATGCTGAAGATGCACTACCGCCAAAGTTGCCGTTAAGTTGCAACGTGGCAGGGCTGCAGATTTGCTGATCGGCACCGGCAGCAACTGTGGGTGCGTCATCCACCTGTGCATCTATACTCGAAGTAGCAGTACAGTTATTTGCATCGGTAATGGTTATGCTGTAAATGCCATCCAAGCCGTTTACAAACGTTACATCTTGGTTGGTGGAGTTAAAACCGCTGGGGCCACTCCAGTCATAGGTGTAAGGAGAGGTGCCTCCTGAAGGGTTTGAGATGATGTTTAATGTTGAACCTTTACAAACAGGAGCGTTGGACGATGGAGATGTAGTCAGCACATCAGGCTCGTTAATTACTACATTCAATGGTGCGCTGATACAACCATAGAAATCCTGTAAGTAAACATCATACGTTCCAGGAGGAATATTGGTGGCAATGCCATCTAAAGTATTTATAGTGATAAAATCAGAGAAATTGTAAGGCTCTGTTCCACCAGTTCCACTCATGTAAATAATCCCGTCATTGTAGCCATTACAGGTTACATTTTGAACAGAGTCAAGCGTTAACACAGGGTTTGACGAAACATTCACCATGGTTGACGTATCGGCACTACATCCATATACGTTTGTAACAATTACGGAATACAAGCCGGCATCTGCAATTGATGCGCCACTTAATGAAGGGCCTTGCGCTGTTGAGGTGAAACCATTTGGGCCCGTCCACACAAACGTGTTACCGCTTAATTGCCCTGGAGCATTATTGTCAACGTTAAGGCTGATGGTGGAATTTTCACACACGTACAAATTATCAGCGGCTGACAAATCTGGACTATCAACCAATGTAAAGCTCCATGCATTACAGGTGGTAGCGCCTAACACTTGTGGCACAACTGCCCAATAATATATGCCACCTGTTAAAACACCGGCATTATAACTCAAGCCTGTTTGATCGTTTGATACCTGGGTTGTAGGTGGATTGGTGGTGCTGAAATAAACATCGTACTGAGTAGCTCCGCTGAAAGCTGGCCATGAAAGCTCAACACCTTCATTGTTTGAGCATCCGTTACCACCGTTTAGTGGATAGGTTGGGGATGTTATGCAAGTAGGAGCAGAAATATTTACCAAATAATCTTCTGTTTCGCCATAAGTGTAAGAT
>JAYTNW010000007.1:0-3393 GCA_043748115.1 Bacteroidota bacterium
GTGGCTTGTTTTGCATTTTCATGCATAGCAGTTTTCTTTTTATATGTGGCAATGCAACAACACACCTTAAACACATCCTCGTTGGATGCCCTAATCGTGAGCCAAAGTTCTTTTGTTAAAAGTTCGCCTGATGATAAAGGCACCAATCTTTTTCAGCTGCATAGCGGAACCAAAATCAGCGTAACTGATGAACTGGAAGGATGGAAAAAAATCAGGATCCCCAATGGCAACGAAGGCTGGATAAAAGCAACCGATCTGGAATTGATTTAAGATTGTTTTAGCATTCTTAAATATCCCTTAAAGGAAAAAAGCAATAAGAAATTTTCCTTATTGCTTTATCTATTTTAAGCTTTCATGTTCATTAAATTAAGGATCCTTGTAACAGATTAATGACTAACCAAACCAATTATTTCCGTTACAAGTGATCCTAAAAAAATCCTCTTTTCTGGCTTCGGGGACAACGGTAAGAGCGTTAAGAGCCAAAAAAGTTGCATCGATATCGAGATTTATTAAAAATAATAGTCAACTATTTGATTTTTAAATATATAAAATACATTCCTATTTTGTAATATTGTCGTGTATTGCGATTAAGCGAATGCCTTTTACTTTTAAGCTAAAATTTATCATACCGTTGTAAATACCATCAAAAGGCTTAAAATTTTGTAGTTCAGAAAAAATATTATCTTTGCACCCTTAAATACAAAAAAAATTCCTCTCTCAAGATGATTTTAACAGCAGAAAAGAAGAAAGATATCTTTAAAAAATTTGGTGGGAAAGACACTAACACAGGAAATTCTGAAGCACAGATAGCCATGTTTTCAGAGCGCATCAGTCATTTGACCGGTCATTTAAAAATTCAGCCAAAAGATTACGCTACCCAACAATCCTTAATAAAACTGGTTGGTAAACGAAGAAGTTTACTTGATTTTCTTCATAAAACTGATATACAACGTTACAGGAAAATTGTAGCTGACCTTGGATTAAGAAAATAAAATTATTAAAATTATAAGTAACACTAAAAGGCAATAATAAAGAGTTGCCTTTTTCTGTTTACATAGGACGACAACAAAAGAAATGAATATTGGATTTAAACACACTTTCAGCCTTGCCGATGGCAGGGAGATAAGTATTGAAACAGGAAAATTAGCGAAACAAGCCGATGGATCGGTGGTGGTACGCATGGGCAATTGCATGATACTGGCAACGGCATGTGCCAAGGCTGATGCAGTGCCAGGCGTAGATTTTATGCCTTTAACGGTTGACTACCAAGAAAAATATGCTTCTGTAGGAAGATTTCCTGGAGGCTTTTTTAAACGTGAAGCACGTCCGTCTGAATATGAAATATTAATCAGCCGCCTTATTGATCGCGCATTGCGCCCTATGTTCCCAGAAAATTTTCATGCTGACACACAGGTTCTGGTTACCTTAATCTCTGGTGATGAAACGATCATGCCTGATGCATTGGCCGCTTTGGCTGCATCTGCTGCTCTTACAGTATCAGACATACCATTTAACGGCCCCATTTCAGAGGTGCGCGTGGCCCAGATAGATGGCAAAATGGTTATAAATCCGGTAACGGAAGATCTTAAAAGAAACACACTTGACCTTATTGTTGCCGGTACCGCAGAAAATATATTGATGGTGGAAGGTGAAATGAAAGAAGTGAGTGAAGCCACCATGTTGGAAGGTATTCGGGTAGCGCATGAGGCCATTAAACAGCAATGTCAGGCTCAGTTAGCCCTGCTTCAAAAAATTGGCGGAAAAACAAAACGTGAATACAATCACGAAGTACATGATGAGGAACTAAGAGCATTGGTGAGCAGTGAAACGTTTGACAAAGCGTACAAAACCGCATTGCTTGGCAACCCCAATAAAAATGAACGTTCAGAAGCTTTTAAGGCAATTTTAGAAGAGTTTAAAACACGCTACACTGAGGAAGAACTAGCTGAAAAAGCACCCCTCATTAAAAAATATTACCACGATGTGGAATATGATGCAGTTAGGGAAGCGATTTTAGCTGACGCAAAACGTTTAGACGGAAGAAATCTAACCCAAGTTCGCCCTATTTGGAGCGAAGTGAATTATTTGCCTACAGCGCACGGTTCAGCCGTGTTTACGCGCGGTGAAACACAATCGTTAACTTCTGTTACCCTTGGTGGTAAAATGGAAGAACAAATGATTGATGGTGCTATGATTGAAGGAACGAAAAAATTTCTTTTGCATTACAACTTCCCGGCATTTTCTACTGGAGAGGTGAGGCCAAACCGTGGAACAGGAAGACGTGAGATCGGGCATGGAAACCTAGCCCTTCGTGCGCTAGAAAAAGTATTACCCGGTGAAGGAGAAAATCCATATACCATTCGTATAGTATCTGATATTTTGGAGTCTAACGGATCTAGCTCTATGGCTACGGTGTGTGCCGGATCAATGGCGCTAATGGATGCCGGTATAAAAACCAAAGGTACCGTTGCAGGTATTGCAATGGGATTAATAAGTGATGGAAAAGGCCGGTTTGCCATTTTAAGTGACATCCTTGGTGATGAAGATCACTTGGGCGATATGGACTTTAAGGTGGCAGGGACCAAAAATGGTTTAACCGCTACACAAATGGATCTTAAAGTAGAAGGCTTACCTTACGAGGTAATGGTTAAAGCATTGGAGCAGGCACGTGAGGGAAGATTACACATCATCAACGAAATGGAAAAAACCATTACGGAAGCGCGTGCTGACTTTAAACCTAATGCCCCACGTATTATAGAGTTTACCATTGAAACAGATCAAATAGGTGCTGTAATTGGGCCTGGTGGAAAAATTATACAAGAAATACAGCGTGAAAGTGGAGCTACGGTTACCATTGAAGAGAAAAACAATAAAGGGTATGTACAAATTGCTGCTGTGGGTAAAGACAGCATGGACAAGGCATTGGGCCGTGTAAAAGCCATTGTTGCAATTCCAGAAATTGGTGAGATTTATAAAGGCAAAGTAAAAAACATTACCACCTTTGGCGCCTTTGTTGAAATTATGCCCGGTAAAGATGGCCTACTCCACATCTCTGAAATATCTCATGAGCGTTTAGCTTCTATGGATGGGGTGTTGAAGGAAGGTGAAATGATAGAAGTTAAACTGATTGGTGTAGAAGAAAAATCAGGCAAACTGAAACTGTCACGCAAGGTGTTATTACCTCGCCCTGAAAGAACGCAGAACAACGGTGCAGGCAATGCTGCTCCATCACAAGATGGGCACAATAACAGCGCACCTCGCGAACGCAGGCAGCCAAGCGAGAATTAAGATAGTATTTATTCAATAAAAAAGCCACCATAAAGGTGGCTTTTTTATTGAATATCATTCTTGATCTAAAAATCACTCTCTTCTCTTATCTTTCCATCACGCATC
>JAYTNW010000008.1:0-6567 GCA_043748115.1 Bacteroidota bacterium
CGCCTTTAACGCCGTATTCATCTAAAGTTAAAATAATGGTTTCTTCCAATAAGCGTAAATATTTATGGATGTCAGTAAAAAAATGGTCCAAATCTAAAATAGGGTAACCTACTAATTGACCTGGGCCATGATAGGTAATATCTCCACCACGGTTGATTTTATAAAACGTAGCCTGATTTTCGTTTAACTGCTTTTGATCAACTAAAAGATGTTCTTGTTTTCCGCTTTTACCCAATGTAAAAACATGAGGATGCTCGCAAAGCAAAAGATAATGCGCAGTTAAGCTTTTATCACTATTGCCTGATTGGTGGCCTTCCATTTTAACTGCAACAATTTCTTGCAATAATTTTTCTTGCAGATCCCATGTTTGTTTGTAATCAGTTATTCCGAGATGTGTGTAAAAAACCTTTTGACTCATTTAAACACAAAGTTACGTTGTTTTATTACCCGAAAAACTTCCTCCAATGCTTAACGGTATTTTGAAACGATTACTTAATTCGTACATCTCTTGTGTTAAGGCTTGGCGATAGTAATTGGGCATGTTATCGTTCTCAGCAAAAAAACGTTGGTATTTTTGTAGCAGATGGGGGTAGTGCTTTTCAACAGCTTTTAAAACCAACATTTTGCTGTCCGCTTTGTTTTTGCCAAAAAGGATTAACGAGGCTGGTAACACATATTGCGATTGCGCTGCACTGAACAAGGAGAACATTTCTTCCAATTGATGGCCGTTGTCTGTAATGATAGGGATGAGAGGCATGAGGCTCACCCCAGACATAAATCCAGCGTTGGCCGCACGGTGCAATGCCTTTAATCGAACAGAAGGAGGTGGAGCTCCTGGTTCAAAAATTTTTGCAATGGCATTATCTGTCGTTGAAAAAGGAAAACGAAATAAAAACTTTGTCTCGAAATCTGTTTTCAAGATCAGCAGGCAAAATGGCTACCTTGTTTATTTCATGCAACACATCAAAATCTCTTTCAACATTATTTGATGATTATGTGAATCGGGAATTTGTGTTTTAAAAGCAACTTCAAAATATTTCGGGTAAGTTGTAGATCATTCTCGAAATGCAAATAAGGATCTGTTGCTGAAGCAAGAACCACAAAACCATATTGCTTTCTTCTGGCGCGAAGTGCGAGTTGTTTATCTAAAATATCAAGTGCATTTGACTTGATAGAAATCTTGTCCTCCATGTTTTCGCCATACTAACTGCCATGTATATAACATTAAATGCAGTTAAATGAACAAGCGCTAAACGGGTTAATAGTATAGTCGCATCAAAACCAGGAGTCGCGCTTATTGGTTTTATTAAGAATAGATTTAAAAAGGATAGAATCCGGCATGAATAGCCGCTTGATATCGCAAGAAAGAAAAACTACTTTGCTTTGTAGTGAGTGGGATTTTTCTTTTTTAACGCATCGGCAGGCTCGGGCACCCAGTGGTGTAAACCTCCTGCCAGCTCATCATTAAATGTTTTTGGAATAGTTCCTGCCAGTGTTCTATCTTTCCAAGTCAGCTCTTGTTTGCCATCATCGCGTTGCTGCATTTCTATACAACCTTCTACAGGACAAACCAGTGAACATAAATTACATCCTACACAATTTTCTTCAATAATGTGTGGCTTGCGGTTATTCAAATCATTTGACAAGCCTATGGCCTGGTGCGCTCCATCTTCACAAGCGGTGTAACACAGTTGGCAGCCAATGCATTTATCTTCATTGATGTTGGCTACAATTTTATATTTTAAGTTGAGATCTTCCCAGTGCATCACATTGCCTAATGCTTTTCCACGAAAATCATCCAATGTTTTAAATCCTTTTTCGTCCATGTAGCGCTCCAGTCCCGAAACCATTTCACGAATGATTCCAAAACCATAGTGCATTACAGCAGTGCAAACCTGTACGGATGATGCTCCCAGCAAAATAAATTCAACAGCATCACGCCAGTTCTCTACACCACCTATGCCGCTGATGGGGATGTTTACTTTTGGATGTTGCGCACAATTTTTCAGCATATTCATTGCAATGGGTTTTACAGCAGGGCCGCAGTAGCCACCGTTTGTACTCTTACCATCAACAACAGGGTAGGGAACAAAATTATCTATGTCAACGCCTATAATACTTTGTATAGTGTTTATTAAAGAAATTGCATCACCACCACCTTCAACCGCTGCAACGGCAGGGCGCGTAATGTCAGAAATATTTGGAGTGAGTTTTACAATTACAGGAATTGTCGCGACTTCTTTTACCCAACTCACAATTGTTTTTAAAACTTTGGGTTCCTGTCCAACAGCACTTCCCATTCCACGTTCGCACATACCATGTGGGCAACCGAAATTCAGTTCAACACCATCAGCGCCTGCATTGGTCACATCTTTCATGATCTGATGCCACTCTTCTTTTGTTTCCACCATTAAGGAAGCAATCACTGCATGGTTCGGAAACCGTTTTTTTACCTCTTCAATCTCACGCAAATTATCACGCAACGGGCGATCAGTAATTAACTCAATATTGTTAAATCCCATCATGCGTGTGTCGCGATAGTTTAAAGAACCATAACGCGATGAAACATTTACCACCGGAACACCTAGTGTTTTCCACACCGCTCCGCCCCAGCCTGCATCAAAGGCTTTCATAATTTGGTAACCGCTGTTAGTTGGCGGAGCACTCGCTAACCAAAAAGGATTAGGTGATTTTATGCCTGCGAAGTTTGTACTTAGATCTGCCATAGTTATTATTTTTTTCTCTGCGCCTTTGCGTCTCAGCGTAGAAAAATTGAACGCAGCGGCACAAAGACGTAGAGGAGATTTATATTAAATTTTTAATTGCAAGCGCTGCCTTTTTTCCATCAGCAACAGCGTTCACAACTTCCTGCCCACCACTCACAGCATCACCTGCTGCAAAATATTTTTTATTTGAGGTTTGTTGTTTGTTATCTATAACAATAGTTCCGTTCGGGTTTAATTTTAAACCATCAATAAGATTCAATAAATTAGTTTGTTTCGATTGTCCTGTAGCTTTTATCACCCAATCACAATCTAATGTTTGCTCCGCACTATCTTTCGATTTAAGTTTAATGCCATTCACTTTTTCAGTCCCTATTATTTCAACTGGAGAAACATTAAACAGTCCTTTTACACCAACTTCTTTTGCCAAATCATATTCAAAATGATAGGCGCCCATATCTTCTTTACTTCTTCGGTAGGCCAGAATTACTTCAGCGCCCATTCGTGCACATTCACTGGCGGCATCCATGGCTGTGTTTCCACCGCCAAGTACAATTACTTTTTTAGGAACAGAAATTTTGTGGTGATTCATTCGTAATTGTTCAACAAATTCAACAGCACCAAAAACATTTTTTAAGTCTTCTCCTTTAATTTTTAGCTCTGATGTTTTTCCTAAACCAATGCCAATAAATAGCGCATCATAATTTTTTTCGAGTAGCGCTAATTCTTCTTTTGTAGAAATACTCTTGTTGTAATGAACTTTATACCCGAACTGCTTTTCGAGATAATCCATTTCATTTAATGCCTCTTCATTGGTGATTTTATACGGAGCTACACCATACACTGTTAATCCCGAAGATTTAGTTTTTGCTTCAAACACATCCACTTCAAAACCAAACATTCGTAATTCGCATGCACAGCCAATTCCTGATGGCCCTGCGCCAATAACGGCAATTTTTTTTCCGTTAGATTTTGGGATCGTAAACAATTTTTTATCTGTGCTTATAGCTTTAGATGTTGCAAAACTTTGCAATCGTCCAATCTCAATTGGTTTTACATCACTGTGATTATAAACACAAGCACCTTCGCACAAAACTTCGGTAGGACAAACTTTACCACATGCATACCCAAAATAATTAGAATCGTAAATTGTTTTTGCCGCACCCATTTCATTTTTTGAATTTATCTGCCGGATAAAAAGAGGAATATCAATTCCTGTAGGGCAAGCATTCACACACGGGGCATCATAACAAAACAAACAGCGAGAGCTTTCATAGTATGCTTCCGTGTTTGTCATTAGTGGTTTTATCTGAGAAAAATTCTTTTCGAATTCCTGCTCTGATGTTGGTGGTACAAATTCTGCCATTTTTAGTATTGGGTATTGAGAACTTAGTATTGAGTAATTAGTATTGAGTAATAGTACTACTAATTTAGTTTTTAATTGAACCAGTCAATTTAAATATCATTTTTTCTATCTCATTCAATTGGCCGGATAGAGCGTTAAGGGTTTCCTGGTTAAGATAATTTAATTTATTGCTGATAATTAATTGCGTTTCTAATTCACAGCATGAACCATAGGCATATCCTAAAAACAATTTGAATTCACCTTGAGTTTTTCTTGCGGCTCCTTCAGCAATATTTGATGGAATAGATACGGTACATCTTCTCATTTGATTTGTAATCCCATAAATTTCTGTTTTCGGAAACATCTCAGTTGTTTTATAGATAGCGGTTACAAGTTTAATTGCCACATTCCAAACAGTTAGTTTTTTAAAATCATGCAGAGCTTAAATATTAAGTACTCAATACCCAATACTAAATACTAGTTACAACTCTGTTAATTTACCATAAGTCTCCGGCCTCCTGTCTCTAAAAAATTGCCACACCGAACGCACTTCTTCAATCATATCCAAATCAAATTCAGCAACAAGCAATTCATCTTTATTATCTGATGCCTGCGCAAAAATTTGGCCACGAGGGTCAACAAAATAACTGCTGCCATAAAATTTTCCGAGGTTCCATGGCTTCTCTTCTCCAACACGATTGATACATCCCATAAAATATCCATTCGCTGCTGCATGTGCCGGTTGCTCTAATTTCCATAAATATTGTGATAGCCCTGCAACAGTTGCTGATGGATTGTAAACTATTTCTGCTCCATTCAAACCCAGACATCTTGCACCATCAGGAAAATGACGATCATAACAAATGTACACTCCCACTTTTGCATAGCGTGTTTGAAAAACCGGATAACCTAAGTTGCCCGGTTTAAAGAAAAACTTTTCCCAAAAACCAGAAGTGTGCGGGATGTGATTTTTACGATACTTTCCTAAATATTTTCCGTCAGCATCAATTACTGCTGCAGTGTTATATAAAACTCCCGCTTGTTCCTTTTCATAAATAGGAACTATAATAACCATGTTGTACTTCTTAGCATACTCTTGCATAAGCTCTGTTGTTGGTCCGGGAACTGTTTCGGCACTTTCATACCATTTTTTATCCTGCCCGGGACAGAAATATGGAGTATTGAAAATTTCCTGCAAACATAATATCTGCACTCCCTTTTTTCCAGCTTCTTCAATTAAGGGTATATGCTTTGCAACCATTGCATCTACAATTTCTTTAATAGTTCCTTCGCCTTCGGTTTTTGGCAAAGACATTTGAATTAATCCTGATTTGATTTTTCTGCTCATGCTATTGTTTTTTTTGAACGCAGATTATTATGATGGTTAAGATAAATTAAGATTTGAATCATTTTAAATCATCATCATAAAAAATCAGCGTTCCTTTTTATATTATTCCTGTAACTTTATTTCTTTTTACAAATTTTCCATAACCTTTTTTTATTTTCACCTCACCATTATCAATGGCCACTTGCCCTCGAAGAATAGTTGTTTTTACTTTCCCTTTTAACTCCCAGCCTTCATATCCGCTATAGTCAACATTCATGTGATGCGTTTTTGCTGAAAGAGTATGTTTTTCATTCGCATCGAATATAACCAAATCAGCATCACTGCCAACTGCAATGCAACCTTTTTTAGGAAACATGCCGAAAATTTTTGCTGCATTTGTTGAGCTTACTTCTACAAATTTGTTCAGCGAAATTTTTCCTTTGTTCACCCCTTCAGAAAACAATAACTCCATTCTGTTTTCAACGGCAGGATGTCCATTTGGGATTTTTGAAAAATCCTTTTCACCCATTTTCTTTTGCTCCCACATAAACGGGCAATGATCAGTAGCAACTACTTGAACGGTGCCTTGATTTATTCCTGCCCACAATGTTGCTTGGTCTTTTTTCTCTCTCAAAGGTGGACTCATTACCCACTTAGCTCCATCAAAATCTTTTTCATAAAGCGATGCATCTAAAATCAAATACTGAATACAGGTTTCCACATATACTTTTTGATTGCGTTTTTCAACATCACGAATGTGGTTGAGTGCGCCTTCGCAGGTCATGTGTACCACATAAGCAGGGCAGCCAGTGTAATTTGCCATGTCGGCAAAGCGGCCTGTTGCTTCAGCTTCTGTAATTTCTGGTTGAGATAGATAATGATGGAGCGGAGAAAGTTTTCCTTCGCTGCGATGTTTTGCTATTAAAAAATCAATCATATCGCCATTGGTTGCATGAACGGTCACCATTCCACCTTGCTCTTTTACTTCGTTCATCAAACCAACCATCTGTCGGTCATCAATCATCAACGCACCTTTGTAAGCCATAAAAGTTTTAAAAGAAGTAATGCCTTCTTCTTCCACCATTTGTTTTATTTCCTTTTTTGTTTCGTCATTAAAATCAGTAACCGCCATGTGAAAGGAATAATCGCCAAAACAATTTCCATTGCTTCTG
>JAYTNW010000009.1:0-6769 GCA_043748115.1 Bacteroidota bacterium
ACGTATTTCTTTATCTGTTTGTAAGACTAAACAGCATTGGCATCTTCGGTTTCATTTTTAAGTGCAAAAGAGGTTGGCTCTAACTCTTTGCTACTGGTGTTGTAAATATTATTTTCATTGGCCACGTAAAGCGCAATTTTTCCAGATGGCAGGTTCAACTTATAACCTTCACCGGGAATAATTCCTTTTTTATAAGTAGGGTTTAAAAAGGCAAGTACATCATAAGGAATGTCTAATGACTGGGACAACTGGCGAAAACTAATCTTGTTTTTAACTCCGATAGAATCAATTTCATAAAATGAAAAAGCCGGAGCAACAGGAACTATATTAAAATCTTTAGCATAATTCATCACATAGGTAACAGCAATAAAAGCCGGTACATATCCACGTGTTTCAGCCGGAAGGTATTTACTTATTTCCCAAAAATTACGACTACCGCCTGCACGGGCAATGGCTCGGTTTACATTACCTGGACCGCAGTTGTATGATGCTACTACGAGTAACCAATCTCCGTAAACCTCATACATGTCTTTAAAATAGCGACAAGCTGCATCGGTGGCCAGCTGCACGTCTCTTCTTTCATCAATGTAAGAATTGATGTTGAGGTTGTACAGTTTTCCGGTGTTATACATAAACTGCCAAATTCCAGTAGCTCCCATTGGTGAAACCGCTGTTGGGTTTAAGGCTGATTCTACAATGGCCAGGTATTTAAACTCAATAGGAATACCATATTTATCGAGTGTTTGTTCAAATGTGGGGAAATACAATCTTGACAAACCTACCACCCTTGATGTGAGCTGCCCTCTTTTGTATGCATACAAATTGATGTAATCCTTTACTTGCTTGTTGAAAGTCATTGGAATAGGCGTTGACATTTTCGCCATTTTCTCCTGCGTTTCAATATCAGTGTAAACAGGAACGTTTTCTGAGCTTGTGTTTGGCAAAGAATTTGTTTCTGTATATCGAATTACATTTTTTATAGTTACCAAGCTATCCAACATGGTAACAATCGGATCTTTAGGGCGGATAACGTTGCTGTTATCATCGGCCTCTTGGGCATTGGTGAAAAAGGACACCATTCCCAATAATAAAGCTATTGTTACTTTTAATTTCATTGATAAAATAAGGATACCACCGTGTTTTACCCGTTAACGATGGTTAAAGTTCGCACGAAAATATAAAAAAAGGGCTTAATTTTCTTAAAACCTTACACAACTATCCCTTTTCTTCATGTAAGTGCGTAAAAAAGCGAATGAATCTACTTTTCGGTTTTTATCTCAACCCCTAGTTTCGACTGGTATTTTAAGTAGTAGGGTACCAAGCTGAGCACAAATGCTAAAGCGGTTAGGATAAAAAGCAAGGCTAAACTTCCCAAATCTCTTAAGGCCAGCGCTACCAAAATAAACCCAATATTAACCAGGTAAAGTGTTAATGAGGTTTCCCTGTGGTTTAATCCCATGTCTAATAAAAGATGGTGCATATGCATCCTGTCAGGTTGAAAAGGCGACTTTTTATTCATGATCCTTACAATAAACACCCTTAAGGTGTCAAACAAGGGTAAAATCAAAATTGCTATGGCCATGGCAGGGCTCGATTTAAATGGAAAATTTACCGGTGGTGTAGCAAAACTTAATTCAATAAATTTAATGGTTAATATGGACAAAATTAGTCCTATGATGAGCGAGCCCGTATCGCCCATAAAAATATTTGCCGGTGCAAAATTGTAAACAAGAAACGCAAGTAAAGCGCTAAATAGAGAAAAAGAAAGAATACATAGTGCAATGTGGTTGTAATTGTAGAAGTAAATGCCGTAAGTAAAAGCAGCAATGGCTCCTATGCCGGCCGCCAGTCCATCTACACCGTCAATCAAATTAAAGGCATTGATGATAAGGAGTATGGTAAATAAAGAGAAAACAATGCTAAACCAATAAGGGATCTGGTCTATACCAAAAATTCCATAAAGGCCAGAGATGCGAATGTTAGCAAATAGAACGATGATAATGGCTGAAACCAATTGCCCGTAAAATTTTTTACTTGCGGGAAGTTCAATAATATCATCTTTTATACCGATAAAAAACATAACAATTAGCGAAGCAATAATGTACTGAGTGTCTTCAAAATTAAAACCAGCTGACCAAAACGTGAAAGAGAACACTACGCCCGCAAAAATGGCTAAACCGCCTAAGGTGGGGATACTTGATTTATGGGCTTTGCGGCCTCCCGGCTCATCAAACAAATTTTTAATAACGGCCACCTTTATAATGGACGGGATCGCCAAAAAGGTGATAATAAAAGCAGTAATACAACTAAAGGCAATGTTTATCATGTAACAGTTTAGATAGCTTAGCAAATATAAGCCACATACTCAGATCAGGCGTTAAAATTATGTAAACTGTTTATTATTACAAGTGAATAGCCGTTTCCTTTAGGCAGAAGTTTTAAACAACAGGATACGGTTAAAAATCGTGATAACGGTTGTAAAGCGATGTTCGGATGCCGGCATACACCCATTTTGTTTCAGCAGTTGCATAACTGTTTGACATACGCCTGTAAACAAAGCCCACATCAAAGGTAAAGTTGTAACTGGGGTTAATGAGGTATGATAAACGGAGTTCTCCATAAAAAAGTTTGTTCTGTTGGCCTTGCCCTATTTTGTTGCCATATAACAAAGTGTAGGTTTCATAGCTTTTAAAAATATCGTTACCTAGGTTGGCGTTGCCTGTATCCTTAGCCGTTAATGCATACATTACTTCTGCCATTAGCAATAAATTTTTGTAGCGGTAATTGGCAATTGAAACGGATTCGTAAAAATTAGATCCGAGCGGATGTGCTAGTGCTTGGTTGAAGTGTGCGTAGTTGGTAAACGTGGTTCGGTGCGAATAGGTAAATGGACGCACATAGTTAAATTCAGTGAGAAAGTCCAGATTTTTTACCAACACATCAAAGCCTTTGACTCCTAATTGAAAGCCGTGTTTATTAGCATACCAGCCATTCCCCGATCGTATTTCATCAAGCTTAAATTCATCAAGCATGAGCTGGCTGTAAAAAATATATTGTGGCGTAATTTTAACTTTAAGGTTAAAGCCAAGCATTATGTTATCCGGAGAGCCAAGTGAATATTCGACAGGGCGCAGAAAAACAAAAGGATTGAAATAATTTATATCAAATCCTTGCCCGCGTGATGAGTCGCCTGACCAAACCACACTTTCAAGTATGCCAAAAGATGCATGTTTTCCTATGTTAATATCTAAGTAATGAAACGATGCATATTTCTTTTTAAACGCAATATCATTAGGTGCCGGAAACTGTAAATCTTCCAACACAGTAAACAGATTAACGTATTTAATCTTCCAAAAAGTTGTTGTTATTTTAAGAAAAGGATAGCTGTAAGCATTGTCTGACAAAAGCAAGGACCGGTAGCCATCGCCAAAAAAATTCTTGTCATGCCCAAACTGCAAATTAAAATGTTTATTGATGGTGTAGGAAATAGTACCTGTAACATTTGCAAAATCATAGTTTCCACCTTGTTTCTTTATGCGTCCCTCGCCAGGCAATACGGCATACTTGGCAGCAAAGGAGTCAATGTAGTTGGGATAGCGCGCCTGGTTTTCATAAAAAGTAGTGGAAAAAGAAAATCGTTTTCCGGCCGTTCCACTAACCCAAAACCCTCGTGTGTTGGTAAAAAGCGTGCGGTCAGTAGCTACATCGCGCCCAATCCGTTCTTCAAATTGTGGATTAACATTTACAATAAAATCATCATCTTTAATGTGAATGAGGTTTTCTTTACGGAGTTTACGACCCAACAAGGTGGAGTTAAATTTATTTTGTTTGACAATGGCCTCATTCAAAGAGTCAACATTTGTGAAGGCAGTGACCTCATTTTTGCGGTAAGGCTTAACCGAGGTGTGTAAGGTTGACGATAGCGATTGGAGGTAGGGTTCGTAACGGAGATTCCATTCTCTGTTAATAGGAAAAAAATAATCCTGTGCATTTCCTGAAAAGGTGATCAGTAGCAGTGCCAAAAAGAAATGATAACGTTTGTTCATTTTTGCGCTCATTAAATTTTTTTAGGTGATCGAATGGTTAATCAACATCCGTAACACCACCCGATATCACAAATTTCATCATCTCAGTGCCAGAAGCATTGATAGGGTGCACATTTTCTGCAGGAACAATTACCAACTGCCCATTAAAACCATAAGAGAAGGGCAAATATACAGCCAGTTTTTCCTTGCTCATGCCTAAGTGGGTAAGGTCATTTTGTGTAACAAAGCCAATGCGTTGCACATTAGAGTCGCGGCTTACGGTAACCAGCACCGGTTGGTTAAACCTTTTTTTCTCTCCAACGAAAGCCTCAACAAGATCTTTTAACGAGGTGTAGATTATTTTTAGCAATGGAGTTTTTTCCATCAAACGCTCTAAAAAAACAAAAAACGGATTAGCAACAAGCGTTCTTGCGAAGTAGCCGAAAATGGTTACACAAACTACGATGGTAATAATGCCAAGCCCTGGAATATCTAGTATGCCATAGCCCGGAACCATAACCGGTATTTTGAATGGAAGAAGATCATCAATCCAGATTATTATTTTATAAATAACTACAAAGGTTACCGTTATTGGCACTAGCACCAAAAGGCCTTGAAAAAAGTAGTTGAGCAGATTTTTCATTATTTGAATGATTTCACTGGCAAATATCTTAAATTATGCCGTATGAGTTTGCCGCATCACTCGAAAGAAAACAACAACGGCTTGGAAGGGCTGGCATCGTTCTCTAAGGAGGTAATCTGCAGGTTAAGAAGGTACAACCCATCGCTAATGCTATCTTTCACATACACAAGTTCGGTAATGGTAGCGTGGTGTCTTGTTTCTCCAGCGGTGTTCCAAAAAGCGTGATGTGATTGTAGTTTGCCTTCATCCTTTTCTTTATCAACGGAAGGCAAATCAATTAACAGGTGTTTTACTCCTTTTTCCACCATCCATTTAGCAGCTTCATGGTGCAGGTACACCGGATTGGTGTTGCTATAATGCATGATAAGTTTGTTTTCAAGGTTTGGCAGTGTTCGAATAATGAGTGCCTCTACATGGTTGTGTTTTACCATCTGCTGCAGTTGCTCTTTCATAATAACGTGGTCTCCATTTACATCAGTGGGTTGAACTGTAACTAATTCGGCAAGAAAAAAAAACTGAGTGAGGGTTTTATTCAGCGAAATAAATTCTTTGGTGATATGTCCAACGCATTCTGTGTGTGTACCATGTGCATGCGGGTTTACGGTAACTGTTTTAAAATTTACGGAAGCTCCTTGTGCTACTTCGCCAATCCAGTCGCCCATGCGCACAGGCTCAATTGTAAGTGGAGGAGCATACCATGCAATAACATTATTGTTTCCCGCACAAAGTGGAATGGAAATATCTAAAGGCTTGCTAAGGTCAGTCCTGTAAACCGTGTTGTTAATGGTAATGTCAGCTTTCATTTTTCAAATATAAAACAAGTCGCTTATTATTTTATCGGCCATAAACCAATGCGTAACGGGGATAGAAATCACATCGTCCTGCTTCTGCAATATTTTTTTTTGCAATGGCTTAAAAGCCTCTTTAATAAAATGAATGGCGTATGTTTTTCCAAAAAACTCCTCAATAAAGGACATGCTAATTCCGTTTTTTGTACGTAGCCCAACCATTAAATATTCATTGAATTTTTCTGTCGCGGTTAGGTCTTCACTGGTTAAAGGCAATTTATGATCACTTAAAGATTTAATGTACAAAGCATTGTTACTCACGTTCCATTGTCGCTGATGTAAATTAAAACTATGTGCAGAAGGGCCCAACCCAAGATAGGGCTTATAATACCAATAATTACTGTTATGCTGTGCCCTAAAGCCCGGTTTTGCGTAATTGGAAATCTCATAATGTTCAAACCCGGCTTGTGTTAAAAAAGCATCACCTTGCAGGAATAAATCTTGTGCAAGATCATCAGGCAATTCGTTTTCCTGATTGCTTTTAACACGGTTAAAAAGCAGGGTTCCTTTTTCTACCGTTAAACCGTAAGCCGATAAATGATTAATAGGCAAAGTTGTAACCATTTGCAGTTGTTCATTCCACTCAGTGGGGGTCATTTCCGGCAAAGAGAAAATGAGATCCATACTTAAATTAAAGCCCAATGCTGCTGCATGCTCGATGGCTGATATAGATTGAGCAGCGGTATGCGTTCGGTTCATCCAGGACAGCCTTTCGTTGCGAAACGATTGTACTCCCACACTTAAACGGTTAACCGGTGTTTGTTTCAGTGCTTCTAAATAGGGTTTCGACAAATCATCTGGATTGGCCTCCAGCGTAATTTCTGTTACCGATGTTAGGTTAAATACTTTTTGAAGCTCATCAAAAACACCATTGATCTCAGGAGCTGTAAGCACAGAAGGTGTGCCTCCTCCAAAATAAACGGTGTGTACTTTTTCTGACAGATAATTTTGTCTCAGTTGTATTTCTGATTTAAGAGCCGTTAAAAAATTGTTTTTAGCATCTAGGGATGTGGAAAAATGAAAGTCGCAATATACACAGGCTTTTTTGCAAAACGGAATGTGGATGTAGATGCCTGCCATGATTGGTTGCAAAAGTAGCATTGTTAATGTAAACCTTTTTGTAAGAGGTCACGTAAAAAAAGCAAACGAAGCAAAAATGAAAAACATAATTAAACTTATTCTTACCTCTGTTTTTACCCTGCCGGTGGTTTTTGTTCAAGCGCAAGATCGCTATGCACTGCAATGGAAAAAGG
>JAYTNW010000010.1:0-7086 GCA_043748115.1 Bacteroidota bacterium
GCTTCTTACAACAATGTGCCCACTTATTCATGGAGTGTAATGGTGGTAACGCATGAGCAGGGGCACTTAATGGGATCGCGCCATACCCATGCTTGCGTGTGGAATGGAAACAGCACCGCTATTGATGGCTGTGGTCCTGCTTCCGGCTATGCTTATGAAGGCTCGTGCACAGGAGCACCCATACCGTCAAGCGGTGGAACAATTATGAGCTATTGCCATTTGAATGCTGTGGGCATTAACCTCTCACTAGGTTTTGGCTCACAACCCATTGCTGTTATTTTAAACAATTATAATAACGGAGCATGTCTCACCGCATGTATTGGAACTGCGTGTATGCCATCTCCGTCTATGAACACATCCGCTATCACTACCTCATCTGCCAGTTTAAATTGGACGGCTGTTACCGGGGCAACGGGCTATAACCTAAGGTACAGGATTGTGGGAGCCGCTACTTGGATAACGGCAACAACCACTGCCACTACTTATAGTGCACAGGCATTAACAAACGGTTCAAATTACGAATGGCAGGTGCAAACAATTTGCCAAACGGGTAATTCAATTTTTACGATTAGCACTAATTTTACAACTTTACCTTTTGTGTGTAACACCCCAACAGGACTTTCAACCACAAATGTTTCATCGTCAGGCGTGACCTTTAACTGGGCCTCCGTTTCGGGAGCCTCATCATATACCATTCAATACAGGATTGTGGGAGCAACCACATGGACTACTGTTGCAGCAACTGCATCTCCGTTTTCGGTATTCAGTCTTCTATCCAGCACCAATTACGAATGGCAAATACAAACATTATGTGTAGGTGGAACAACTTCTTCCTTTTCTGCATCGCTTAATTTTACTACCCTTACCGCACCATGCACCAATTCACCAAACAATTTTACCAGCAACATTGGTGATACTGGCGCAACCTTAAATTGGACAGGCGGTGTTGGAAGTACGGGCATAACCTATAATTTAAGATACAGGATAGTTGGCACCACAACATGGATCACTGCAACAGCAACTCCACCAACAACCACTTTGGCAATAACCGGCTTAACTGCTAATGCCAATTATGAATGGCAGATACAAACAGTTTGCTCACAAAGCTCATCAGCATTTAGCAATTCTGTTCCATTCACAACATTATGTCCCACGATAACGGCCACCATAACTGCCGGCAGTGCAACCACTTTTTGCCAAGGAAACAGTGTAGTATTAAATGCCTCCACAGGAAGTGGGTATTCCTACCAATGGCTTTTGAATAGCGTAGTTATTCCCGGTGAAGTTAATGTTGCCTATACAGCAAACGCTTCAGGGAATTATTCTGTTGTTGTTTCATCAGGTACATGTTCCGCTACTTCATTAGCCACATTAGTTACTGTAAAAGCTTTGCCAGTTACATCCATTAGCGGATCAACTGTTTTTTGTGCGGGAGCCTCTACCACTTTAAATGCAGGTGCGGGTTACACTTCTTATTTATGGAGCAATAACGCTACCACCTCATCTATTACTGTTAACACCGCAGGAACCTTTACCGTTACGGTTACCAATGCTGACGGCTGCACCGGATCAGCATCAGCAACTACCAGCATTGGCAACATTGCTGCTGCTGTTACACCTGCTGGGCCACTTTCATTTTGTGTGGGAAATACAGTTACCTTAACCGCTACTTCCGGGTCAGGCAACACCTATCAATGGTATCGCAATAACATCGCAATTTCGGGTGCTATACTCCCTACATTATCTGTTTCAGATGATGGATCTTATAAATGCGTGTTAACGTCTTCCTCGTGTACGGCCACATCAAATACTGTGGTGGCCACTCGCATTGTTAACCCCACACCGGTTATCTCTTCCAACTCTCCCACCACCATTTGTGCTCCGGGTTATGCTGTTTTAACTACCAACAATTTTGCTGGTGTAACCTTCCAATGGGAGTTTAACGGAGTAGCAATACCAGGTGCAACCTCTCAAAGCTACAATGGCACATCGGCAGGACAGTACCGCGTATTACAAACCGCCAACGGATGCTCGCGCTACACCGCAAAACTTTATATTTATAATGCTACCAGTGTAACTTCAGCAATCACAGCATCTGGGCCTACCACCCTGTGTTCAGTTGGCACAGTACCTTTGTCGGTTACTTCGCCTATTCCCGGATATTCTTACCAATGGTTCAAGGATGGAAATATTGTTGTCGGAGCAACCACTTCCGCTTATGCTGCTCCATCAACTGGTAACTATACATGTAGTGTCTCCGCTTCTTGCGGTTCAGCCACCAGCAACATCATTCCGGTATCCATAGGCTCATTTGTAGCCCAAGTCATTCCCTCCGGTAACGTGTTTATTTGTTCCAACGGCTCTGTTACACTCTCCGCCAGCACTGGTATAGGCTTTACCTACCAGTGGCAAAACAACGGAACTGACATTCCTGGAGCTACCAACTCTCTTTATACGGCTACAACTCCAGGCAGCTACACTGTTTACATGACTTCCCCTTGTGGAAGTGGTACCTCTGCGGCAACAGATGTAACGCAAACCATAGTAACCGCTTCTATTACTCCCGCTTCACCCACAACGGTGTGCACTGGCACTTCCATTACCTACACTGCTAATTCAGGCAGCGGATTTACTTACCGTTGGTTTAAAAACAATGTTTTCACAGGCATCACCACCCCATCATATACTACGTCTAACGATGGGTCGTTTAAAGTGGAAGTTTCTTTGAATGGTGCCTGTGCTGTATTCAGCAACACTGCTGTATTTAATATCATTAACAACCCAACTCCGGTTCTTACCGCCAGCGGGCCACTTACCTTTTGTGCAGGACAAAACGTTACACTTACCAACAACACCTTTGCAGGTGTTACCTATCAATGGCAAAAGAACAGCGTAAACATAGCAGGAGCTACCTCTCAAAGTTATACCGCCAACTCTACCGGAGCATACCGTTGCCAGCAAACAGCAAATGGCTGCTCCAAGTTTACCCCAAAGGTAAATGTAGCGGTTAACTGCCGCGTGGGAAATGGCGGTAGCCTTACCAACAATAGCAATGAATTGACACAGGATGTTGACCTCATCGTGTTTCCAAATCCCTTTGAAGACAAATTGAGTGTTACCATTACTGCGCCAACCGATGAACAGTTGGTGCTGCAATTGTTTGATGTGTTGGGCAAATTGCAACACCGTCAAACTGCATTTACCAATGTTTCAACTGAAATTAAAGCGCAGTTGCCAGCAGGGGTTTATATGCTTTCTACCAACATTAACGGGCAATTAAAAACCATTAAAGTGGTGAAGACTAGATAATGTTGATCATTAATAAAGCCAAAAGCCGGAGCCAACCTCCGGCTTTTGGCTTTTTATAACATGCTGAGTTTTATATCATACTAGAGCAACACACACTATTTTAGGGTAATTGTTGTACAATTCAACTAATTAGTGTATTTTTGTAACAAATATTTTAAAATCAAGTACAAACAACATCTGTAAGTTCTTAAAAAACAACACTACAACTTACACTTTTCAACTAAAGTAACACAGGCACTTTAAAAATAACAACCAGCCTGCCAAAAGAAATCAGAAACATTTAATGACATTTTCAAATTTAAATCTCATTGCTCCATTATTGGATGCTTTGAGTAAAGTGGGGTACGAAAAACCAACTCCCATTCAAGAACAATCTATTCCATCTTTATTACAAGGAAGAGATATTTTTGGCTGCGCACAAACCGGAACCGGCAAAACAGCGGCCTTTGCATTACCTATACTTCAGTTAATGCATGAAAAAAACTTTAAAAAAGGGCAACATATCAAAACCCTTGTTTTAGCACCAACGAGAGAACTTGCGCTTCAGATTAGCGAAAATTTTTCGGAATATGGAGTTAATTTAGGATTTAAGCATGTAACTATATTTGGTGGAGTGTCACAACTCAATCAAACCAATGCACTAAAGCGCGGAGTGGATATATTAATTGCTACACCCGGACGCTTGCTTGACTTGATGCAACAGGGATTTATTAGCCTTGCAAACATTGAGTATTTTGTTTTGGATGAGGCAGACAGGATGCTTGACATGGGCTTTATCAACGACATTAAAAAGGTAATTGCAAAGCTTCCACAAAAGAGGCAAACCATATTTTTTTCTGCAACGGCAGCACCAGATATTATGAAGCTGGCCAACACTCTATTAATAGATCCAGTAAAAGTAAATGTTACCCCGGTGTCAACTCCGGCAGAAACCGTTAAGCAATTCGTTTATCATGTTAAAAAAGAAAACAAACGTTCTTTATTGAGACATGTAATAAAATCAAACGGTATAGAACACGTTCTTGTTTTTACACGTACCAAGCGCGGAGCCGACAGAGTGGTGAAAGAGCTAAACAAAAACGGGATTAAGGCAGAAGCAATACACGGTGACAAATCTCAGGGTGCGCGTGAAAGAGCGCTAGAAGGGTTTAAAAAAAGATCTATTAAAGTGTTAGTGGCAACAGATATTGCTTCACGAGGAATTGACGTGGACAAACTCACCCATGTTATTAACTTTGAAATTCCAGAGCAGGCAGAAACCTACGTACACCGTATTGGCCGAACAGGCCGTGCTGGTGAGTCGGGAACTGCATTATCTTTTTGCACGGAAGATGAAATGCCTTACCTAAAAGACATTCATAAACTCATAAAGAAAAACATTGACGTGGTAAAATCGCACCCGTTCCAATAAAAAAAATTAAACAACAATTCAATACAGTAATAATTAAACAATTTACAAAATGCAAAACGGTACAGTAAAATTCTTTAACGAAACAAAAGGATTTGGATTCATTAAAGCTGAAAATGGTGAAGATATTTTCGTTCACGTTTCAGGATTAAAAGAAAATGTTCGCGAAAATGACAACGTAACATTTGAAGTTCAACAAGGAAAAAAAGGATTAAATGCAGTTAACGTAAAGTTAGCTTAATACATTTTCCGCACACCAAAACGGATGTTGACATGGTCAGCATCCGTTTTTTTATTCTTTATCCTGCTGTTTTGTTTTCATATAAATCAATCCTGTGAGCACAAGAAGTAAAACGGGCAAGGTTAATCTTGTTAATTGAACTGTTTCAGTAGAATAATAATAGGACATTAAAACAGAAAACAACGAAAGCAGTGCACAGATAAAGGTAACCAGCAGCATTGTTTTTCTGAACTTAGAAAGTGGCATTTTTGTTTTTAACCACATCACAAAAAAGAAAATTGCGATGGCTAATGCTACAGGAAATAAAACAGCTATGTTCATTTAATGCGTTTTAAATTTTAATAAGTAAGCAGACCCTCCAGATGTAGGATGGTGGTAAGAAAAAAGAATAGTGTCTGGTTTTATTTTTCCGTTCGCCCACGATAATTGATTTACATCAAAATTAGACGCAGGAGAATAAAGATAGTAAATAAGGGAATCATTTAAAGCCTCCGCTGCCGGGATTTCCTTTGTCCATGATGTTAATGTATCCTTCCCAACATTAAAATAGAAAAATGGAGGATACTCCCTTTCAAGCATTCTTTTATAGTCACCGGTACAATCACCAGCATAATTAACTCCAAAATATAAAGCTGCCTGGGGCAATGGAGCTGTGATCGTATTCATAAACAGTGTAGCATCATATTTCCTTTCTCCCAACTCACCCATCAATTGCAACGAAGGCTGTTCAAAGTTTGGATAGAAATTATATTGCATGATTTGCTTAATAAACAAAAACACACCCAATAACATTACAGCCAATGCAGCCAGTTGTCTATTAGAGAAAAATAATAAGATTTTCCCCTGAAATAAATCCATAAGAATAATGATCCAAACAGGAACTACAAGTAAATGAATAGGAATAATATAGTGGGCACCAAAATGCTTGGAAACCATAACCAACTGCAACAATGAAACAAAAGCAATCACTAACAGGCTTCTTAACGCTGATTTGCTCAACCATTTTTTTCTACTCCCAGGAAAAAGAGTTTGAAGCGACACAACGAGAATTAAAATCAGAGTGAATGAAAAAAACCGATTATCTGTAAGCAGAAATCTCAAGTGAGAAAAAAATTGATCCCAGATCACAAACCCTTTTTCACCACTCCCATAAACACCTGTGTGAGTTGTTATATTAGCAAGCCAGTTTATGAAAAATGAAGAAGCATGCCATGCCGGAATAGTCCATATTAAAAACGAAAGAGAGAAAAGTATTGAAAAGACAAAAAAGTGTTTCCATGATTTAACAATCAATAACCATAAAAGAATGATTGGAAAGGAAGATATCTTTCCCGCCAGCATAGTGCCGCAAATTAGACCTGCACCTACAATTTTTTTAAACCCGTTATCTTTTTCAAAAAAAGTATACGCAACTAAAAAAGGAGCGAGTAGAAGACCTGTGACCACAAGCACAAATTCCGTCATTAAATTTTGAGAAAAGAACAAAGCCTGAAAAGAAATTAGGTGCGTTAGTTGAATGAGCAAGCCATAAGCAATATTCGAACTAAAGCGATACATCAGCCACCCAGCCACCTGCATACAAAAAGCAATAATTATACTTTGTAAAATACAGATTCGGAAAAGATACCATTGCGGACGAAGCACCACATCTTTCACCACATCATCTTCGCTGCTAAACAAATGAAAAAAACGAATACAAGCACCTGCAAAAATCTGCAAAGGCGTTCCCGGATGATCTACCTGACCTACTTTAAAATATCCAATGGCAATATTTAACCCGTTAAATAAATAACAAAATGTGGGGTCGCTCCAAGAGGAGTGAAATGGATTGCGTTCAACGATTACAAATAAACATAGTACCAATGTTGCCAAAGGCAAAATCCAGAGCAACAAATTGTTTTTCGTTACTGGCACCCTTGTTTTTTAATGCTGATTAGGAATGTCCGCTAAATGCATCTCAAACTTATCGTCTTCTTCTTTGTATTTCATAATTTGATCCAATGCATCAGGAATTACATCACTGCAAATTACAATGAAGGATCCTTTCTTTCCATTTTTAATGGCGTAATCAATCGCTTCCTTTTCTAGTTTGATCACCTTTACCTGTTTTTTCTCATCTACGCTTTTA
>JAYTNW010000011.1:0-2076 GCA_043748115.1 Bacteroidota bacterium
CATTTTTTCCTGCGGCATACATCATCGCTTCCCATATTTGACCTTCCTGCAACTCACCATCGCCATGAAGCGAATAAATTATTCCTGCATCGCCATTTAATTTTTTGGAAAGTGCAGCACCAATGGCCACCGAAAGCCCTTGGCCTAGCGATCCGGAAGCTACGCGCACCCCAGGTAATCCTTCATGGGTGGTGGGATGTCCCTGCAAGCGAGTATTCAGTTTCCTAAATGTGGACAATTCCTTAACATCAAAATATCCACTGCGTGCCAATGCACTGTACCAAACCGGAGAAATGTGTCCGTTTGAAAGAAAGAAAAGATCCTCTCCTTGCCCATTCATCTCGAAACGGGAAGGGTTATGTTTTAACACCTCAAAATAGAGGGCTACAAAAAACTCAGTACAGCCAAGAGAACCTCCTGGGTGGCCACTTTGGCAGCCATGCACCATTCTTACAATATCCCTGCGCACTTGGGTGCAAATATTTTTTAATTCTTCAGTAGTTGGCATATGATTGTTTTACGCTCCAAAACTCGTTAAAAAGGATGGGATGGGGAAAGGAAGTTTTTAACAATTGTTCCGTTTGACAGGGATTAAGATGTTGTTTTTTCAACCGCTGTTATCACTGTTAAATGCCTCTGGATCATTTCTTCCAGGATTTTAAACTTTTAGCCAATTTTTGGTTGAATTCTATTTTAAAGCTTTTCCTAAATCCAAACACCATTCCATTACGTAGATCATCAAACAAAGGCTTTACTAATCAGCTTTTGCAAACGAACTAATTATAAATACCAAACAAATCATTTTATGAGAAAAAATTACCGTTTCTTGCGGGCAGGGTTAACAAAACTTATGCTTGCGTCTTCTTTGTTATTTGCCTCAACTCAATCTGAGGCTCAAATAATTTACGGCCTGTCAAATGGAAACCTGGTTCGCTTCACAGCGGCTAATCCATCTTCACTTCTTCAGTCGTCTCTTATTTCTGGAATTACTGCCGGACAATCCATTGTAGGTATGGATTTTCGTCCGCTCACTGGTGAACTTTATGCCTTGGGGTATAACAGTGCCAATGGCGAATCACAACTCTATAAAATTACATTAGCTACTGGTGCTGCCACGGTGGTTAATAGCACTCCTGTAGTTTTAGGATTGGGTAGCGGCAAAGTTAGTTTTGATTTTAACCCTACGGTTGATCGCATTAGGGTGGTGGGTTCTAACAACTCCAACTACCGTTTAAATCCGATTACCGGTGCTATTGCGGCTACTGATCTTAACTTAAACTACGCAGCAGGCGATGTTAATGCCGGCACAGATCCTTCTGTAGGTGCAGTGGCTTACACCAACAGTTATGCTGGTGCAACCTCTACAACATTGTATGATGTGGATGACTCACTTGCTGTGCTCACCACACAAAACCCACCGAATAATGGCGCTTTAAACACCATTGGATCGTTAGGAGTAAGCCTTAATCTTGCTGATCCATCCACTGATTTAGATATTTATTTTGATGTAGTTTCCGCTACCAATAAAGCATTTTTATCTGCCAATACCATCGGGTCTTCAAATGACAATCTTTATTCGGTTAATTTAACCACGGGAGCAGCAACTTTGTTGGGAGCCACGGGCATACCTTTGCAGGACATTGCTTGTTATTTTTACCGTGTGGTACCATCCACAGTAAAAGGTGTGTTGGTGTATGCATTAACGTCAACCAACAATTTAATTTCTTTTGATAGCAATGTGCCATCCATCGTTCGCACAGTGGTTCCGGTAACGGGTGTTACTGTTGGACAAACATTGGTAGGCATGGATTCACGCCCTATGACGGGTGAACTTTACGGCTTGGGTTACAACAGCACCACACAAGCAGCGCAGGTGTACAAGATTAACGCAACCACAGCGGTTGCCACAGCGGTAAACGCCACACCGGTTACACTTTCATTAGGCACAGGCCGTGTTAGTTTTGATTTTAATCCTACCGTTGATAGAATTCGTGTAGTGGGTTCCAACAACACCAACTACCGTTTAAATCCGATTACCGGTGCTATTGCTGCCACTGATCTCAATATTAATTATGC
>JAYTNW010000012.1:0-10283 GCA_043748115.1 Bacteroidota bacterium
AAAACATTATATTTGCATTAAGTAAAAATGATAGCACAGTAATCATGAGCGGAGTTAATAAAGTTATATTAATTGGAAACTTAGGCAAGGATCCCGAAATACGTCACATTGAAGGAGGAATAATGGTAGCTAAATTTCCGTTGGCAACTTCAGAAGTGTATAAAAACAAAGAAGGACAAAAGATTACCCAAACGGAGTGGCATAACGTAGTGCTTTGGCGTGGACTTGCCGAAACTGCCGACCGGTTCCTTAAAAAAGGAAGCCTTGTGTATGTGGAAGGGCAATTGCGCTCACGCTCCTGGGACGATAAAGACGGGAATAAACGTTACATCACCGAAATTATAGGCAATAGCTTAACATTACTAGGACGCAAAAGCGATGAAAACGGTGGCGGAGCTCCTTCAGGCTCACCTGCTGAAAAACCCATTCAGGATCAAGGTTCCATTCCATCAGAATCCATTAACGACATTACAGACGATTTGCCGTTTTAAACGAAGATATTTTACCAGATTTAAAAATGCTGCGCCTTGGTGCGGCATTTTTCTTTAGCGGGAAGTACCAACTGTTATTCACCCCCGCCATCCTGTGCGCTTGAATTAGTAATGGTATATTTGCAGTTCTGCAATTTTAACTGAAGGAAGCAGAAATTAGTTCATGTCGGCATTGTGCATATTGTTACATACATTAGTTACTATTTTAACACCGGCTTTGGCAGGTGATGTAGTGGTTATTATTTTTCTTTTGATCCTGTCGGCTTTATTCGCCAGTAGCGAAGTGGCTTTTTTTTCATTATCACCATCACAACTGGCTGAAATAAAGGAAAACGAGGACAAACGCACTAACAAAATCATCCTTGGATTACTTAACCATCCTAAAAAATTAATTGCCACACTACTTATTGCCAACACGTTTGTAAACATCTGCAACATTATTTTTTCGGCAGTGGTATTTGGCAGCATTGAAGAGTTTAAACAAAATCCATGGCTGGGCTTTTTGGTGCAGGTAGTTGTGGTAACATTTTTAATTACACTTTTTGGTGAGGTAATGCCGAAGGTGTATGCAGCTCACAATAATTTTAAAATACTTTCTGTGATGGCTTTTCCTGTTTATGTCATCGGTAAAATATTATCTCCGCTCAGCGTTCCGTTGGTTACCTCCACTAATTTAATAGAGAAAGTACTGCGCAAAAAAAATTACGATGTTACACTGGACGAACTCAACCATGCCATTGAAATTACCAGTGATGAAGAGTCGCCACCGGAAGAAAAAAGAATATTACAAGGTATTGTTCGTTTTGGCAACATAGATGTAAAGCAGGTAATGAAACCACGCCCCGATGTGGTGGCTTTTGATGTAACCACACCGTTTTTACAATTGCTAAAAAAGGTAGAGGAAGCCGGTTATTCGCGTGTGCCCGTGTTTGATGGCAGCCTTGATAACGTAAAAGGAGTGTTACACATTAAAGATTTGCTGGCGCATATTCACAAAGATGTTTTTGAATGGCAGCAATTGGTGCGACCCACTTATTTTATTCCGGAGAGCAAAAAAATTAATGACCTTTTGCAAGAATTTCAGCAGCGCAAAATTCACATGGCTGTTATTGTGGATGAGTTTGGTGGCACCATTGGCATTGTAACATTGGAAGATGTGCTGGAAGAAATTGTGGGTGAGTTAAAGGATGAGTTTGATGACGAAGAACCCGTTTACACAAAGATTGACGAAGACAATTATGTATTCGAAGCAAAAACATCCTTAAGTGATGTTTGCCGCATCTTAGAAATTGACCGTGATATTTTTGATGACGTGGAAGGAGCATCTGACTCTTTGGCGGGTTTAATACTGGAATTAAATCGTTCTATCCCTCAAAAAAATGATGTGATCACCTACAAAAACATCAGCTTTAAAATTGAATCTGCCGACAGGCGAAAAATAAAACGTGTAAAAATAACGTTGAGCAAAGAGCCTATCACCAACGAAGAATGAGTATAAAAAACAACAAGGTATTATTTGCCTGCGGATTGCTGCTGATGCTGTCCGCTTGCACCAAAGACTATGTGCCTAAGCCAAGAGGATATTGCCGAATTGATTTTCCGGAGAAAAAGTACACACACTACACTTCGCCCAATTGCCCTTTTGAATTTGATGTACCCGTTTATGCCGAAGTAAAAAAAGACTCCAACCGATTAGCCGAGCCCTGCTGGCTTTATATTGTTTTTCCTGGACTGCAAGCGCAGCTTTACTTCACCTACAAGCCACTCAACAACGACCTAAACAAATACACAGAAGAGTCGCGAGGCATGGCTTACAAACACACTGTTAAGGCAAGTGGTATTGATGAAATAGTGATTAACACTCCTCACCATGTGCACGGCATGGTGTATGACATTGGTGGCAACGCTGCTTCCAACCTGCAATTTTATGTGACGGACAGTGTTCGTCATTTTATTCGTGGCTCCCTTTATTTCAATGCACAACCGCAAATTGATTCATTAGAACCTGCCATAAAGTTTGTACGTGCTGATGTTTTACAGTTGGTTAACAGTTTAAAATGGAAGTAAAAAAAATCAGGTCATTTTTTTTTATTGCATTGGCTTTTGTTTGTCTCACACAATCAGGCTGCGGACTTTTTAAAAAAAAATGCGATTGCCCTAAGTTTGGAAAAACTGTAGGGCAGAAAGGGGTAATGGAAAAACAGAAGGGATAGGGCACAACTAATTTTATGACTGACCAAAGTGCTAAATTGGGTTCTCCTTTTTTCGGTTTTCTATTAATTACTTTTACCCTTACCTCACCACCACCAACCTTTTTTGTAACACCTCACCGCCTGTGATTACCTTTACTGCGTAAAGGCCTGGGGCAAAGTTATTTTGTGTAGTAAACAAGTTGCCAGTAAAGTTTTTCTTTAACACCACACAGCCTTCCATAGTAATTATTTCAACGGTGTTTACCTTGTTACTGCTACTACCCACTACCACTGTTAATTGTTGCTTGTCGCTAATGGGGTTAGGGTACACTTGCAGTTGCAAGCCTTGTTGCATACTTAAATCTGTTACTGCTGTTGCTGTGTCAATGGTTACCACATAATCTTCCGTTTCGCCACCGTAATAGCTGGTGCAGGCTCCCCCGGCATTAAGTGTGGGAAAATTTAATGCGCTGCGTATGCGCAATGCCGTTTGTCCTAAAGGGGCGTTAAAAGGTACGGTAAATTGCGCTGTGGTGGGGATGCCCGGCTGTGCAGGAAATGCTATGGCTGTCCACTCGTTTACATCAAAAGTGCCGTTGTGGTTATAGTCTATCCAAAAGCCAACATCATGCTGGCTCAGCGTATCTAAGGTAACCGACAAAGTGTAGGTTGCACCGGGATTTAATCGGCCTGTTGCCACGCCCACAGCAGGAAAATAGGTGTAATTAAATTTTAAATTGGTGTAGCCAAATAAATTGCTGCATGTTGCTGAAGGATTGTTAAGGGTAGTACCCGAAATGGAAACATTAACTATACCACCCGAAAAAAATGGATCAGTGCAGGTGTTTTCGTTGTAGCCTAAACAATAACAATCGGGATTGTAATTAATAAACCCAGGCCAAAACTGGCTAATGTTATACCTGCCACTGGAAGCGCACACCTGCTTGCACCTGAAAAATTTGGTGCCAGTGTATAACGTGTTGTTTACTGCATACAAAGTATCATTGGCACCGGCAATGTCTGTAAAACCTGAGTTGGTATTGTTGCTCACGGCCCACTGGTAAATTATTGCAGGGTCGGTTGTGGGTGTTACCAAGTAAAGGGTATCATTGGTGCTACACAGCCCTAAGCTGTGCAGGGTGGCAACTGCTCCGGGTGTTGTTATCGTATCAACAATGGTAAGGGGATTGGTGCTGCCCTGAGATGCTGTTAAACAAGTTACGTTGCATTTATAAGTGCTCAACCCGTTTTGGGCATAAACCAATGTATCAGCAGTTGCTCCTGCAATATCAGTAAACACATTGCCGTTGGCTGCATTTTTTACCTGCCACTGGTAAGTTTGCCCAATGCCACGGCTAAGGCTTGCCAAATGGAGGTTTACTAAAGCACCCATGCAGGCATATTTTCTGTCCCCAACCACTACACCGCTTGTGTCTGTGGGCATGGTGCAAAAGGCACTGTCACTTACTACTACGCTGTCAATTGCCCATAGTATAGAGTAATTTCCATGAAAACGGATTTTTACGTTTGGCTTATTAGCTGCCCAAACAGATAAATCAACAACTTTTCTATTTCCTATTGTTGAAACAGGTGAATGATTATAGTAGAGATTGTCTATAGCAACATTCCAGGTTAATCCGCTATCGCTACTTACCTCTATTCGCATAAATGCTGGGGGAAGATAGCCTACATAATATTCCCCATAAGTTAAGTAAATGGAGTTAAAACCGATAGTATTAAATATGTTTGTATTTAAACTACGGTCACTTCCAGTAAAAATTCTTAAATAATTGGTATCAAAGCCCCATCCTGTTATTCCATTGGGACCTCCTGTAAATTTCCATTTAGGAATAACAGGATTAACACCAGCGCTGTCTTCATACCACCCGGTAGGTAACACATTTCCGGTAAAAGTTTCTTGCATTAAAATGGTTTGCGCTTTGCTTTGCAAGCAAATACTGTTTAGCATTACCAGTGCTGTAACAAACAAACTTAAATGTATCTTTTTCATTACATTCCTGATTTAGTGATTACCAATTTTTTTTCTGAGCTTCCTTGTTTGGATGTTAGCCGTACAATATATATTCCGGGCTGTAGATTATTCTTAAATTCAAAATGGTTACCTGTGAAATTACTGCTGTAAACAACAGAGCAATGCATAGATAAAACTTCAATATACTGCGTTGTTTGGGGTGACCCTTCATGATCAATACTTATTTTATTTTGCGATACGGAAGGTGAAGGGTAAACAGTGAAATTATCTTGCACTGCCAATCTTTGCTGAAGGCATGAATTTACATTGTAAGGCTGGCTTACAGATTTAAATACATGTGGTGCTTTGTAATAGGGGTTGGACAGGTTGTGTCTAAATTCTATTGATTTTACAAACAGCCTGTATGCAAATGATCCGCTGCGCACTTCATCCGGAAAAAGCAACTGGTCGTCAAAAGGATTCCAGCCAGCCGTTGGAAAGGGAGCAGGAGGGCATGGCGTACCAGCCAAAGGCGGGTGCAAAGCAGGATTATCGGCCTCATCAAATTCAGCCCACCATGGCGAGTGTAATGTTGTGAGTAAATGAGGGTTGGTGTTGTAAACCACTTGTTCCAATTCTCCATCCCGTAAGGCATTGCTTCCATCATCACAGTTAATATAAACATCGTCAATATAAACAGCTACCCCACGCACTCTTTCAGCATCTACATCGTTAACTGATCTTATTCCAATTTCCAAATCACCAGCATTGTAAGGTGCACCGGGCTGTCCGTGGTTAAGCAAAATTTTAACATATTGCCATCCTTCATCCCCCTCAATGTCATCGCGCCACATAAGCTGCCCATTAATTTTAACAAATTTTTCAAATCCAGTGTTGCTTTGCGCAGGGGGTGGAAGTTGTCCATCATCAACCCAATCATTGGGTGTTGCTGGTGATTGTGGCCATGGAGTTAAAACAGATAACTCACGGCCAACATAGGTGTCCTTAATCCAAAAAGTTAAATACCTTGCTTTATCGCGGGGTTTAATGGTAATTAGCTGGTGAGTAATATCGCTTGCACGCCATTCGTTTTGATTGGCTAAGGTTTGGTCAATGGTAAAAAGTGTCACATTGTTAATGCCTATTTTATCAAATCTATAACTTACCGGGGTCACCACATTGGTGTTATCTGTTCTTACCTCATCTGCTAAGTCAGATTTTTCATTATGGAACCTCCAAAAATTAAGTACATTGTTAACAGGTGGGTTGTTCCTGTTTTTGTCCTCGCACAAATGGGTGTCAAAACAAAGCGTTTCTCCTTCTGTTATGGTTTTTGGCGCACTGGTGGCAGGCACTCCGTTAAAATGATCGGCACTTGTGTTTGAAGCAATTATTGATATAGGAGTTTTGCTGTTCAGTGGTAAGGGAATCTCATGACAAATATTGCCATTTTGAAAACTAGAGCCCGTCCCTTCACCAATTTGAATATGATCATCAGCACCAGGGCCGTCAAATAAATAAGAGTAATGGTAATAATCCTGCCCAATGCGTATAAAATTATATCCATCGCGTTGAAACGGCCCCCCGCCTGTCGGCCAATGCAGGTTTGTTCCGTTAGCATTTACTCCTACCTGTGGTGTTTTAAAATAATTACCGTTTATTTCAATACGCGCATCATTATAAACATAGTTGGGCGATCCCGGAGTAGCTATTTCATTAATGTTTGGATACATTAATTCCATAGAGCCACCTCTATAAAAAATATTATCTTCAATTTGTGTAAAACTGCATCCCACGCCTTTAAAAACGTTTTCGTTAACCAATTGCCCATTGTTGTAAATTGTTCCCATTGGATTGCAAACCCACGCCTCACAATTGTGCACATTAATGTTAAAATCTGCACTGCGCTGGCTAAATGTATTTTGCCTTATATTCATTGACAGGCGATTGCCTGAGGAGCCAATATCATGTTTGTTTTCAAAAAAAATATTGTTATGTACATTGGCTTGTTCCTCCGGTCTCACAAAGTTTAAAAAGTAATCGTAAATGATATTAACTTCATCAGTGCAAAAAGCTTCAGAAAATCTTGGCGTAATTTTATAGGGGCCACTCCCTGCTGAAAGGTACAAGCCATATCCAAACCCAAAAGATTTACAATTGTGAACATAATTATGATGAAAGTCGAAACTTCCTTGAACATCTGTATTTTCATTAAAGCATAAGAGAGGTGTTACATATCCCAAATCCTGCGTTCTCACCATATCGGCAACATGCACCCCTGAGTATCCGAAACCATAAATTTCGCAATACGAAATTTTACATTTATTGCCCATTACCATTATTCCCATATTTATTCCTTCACGAATAGGCCAACTAGTGTTTGTACACAAATTCTTAAACTTATCACCACTAATTCCCCAGCGCCAGTCCTTGGTATCTGTACGTGGCCCGTACAAACATATTTTTTCTATCTCGCTTTGGTCATACATTCTAAAAGCAGCTGCATAACTGTCACCACAATCTAATTCAACATGAGCTATGTCAACATCATTGGCATAGCCTAACTTGTATAAATAAGGAAAAAATATTCTTGTCCCAGTGCTGCGCTTATTAACAATAGAGCCAATTTCAAAATCGCCTCTAATAATAATGTTGTTTGCCACCCTTATTGGAAAGGCGCGGGAATCCAATGCCCCTAAATTAATTTCAATATCAGGAGCAAACTCAATGGTTACAACAGGCGAATTACAGGTTTGCGGTTGCGTTACAAAATAATAATGGAGTACAGCATATAACTGCTCAGCGGATTGTATTTTGTTGCCACTGCTGTAAGGCACAGGATTGGGATAAGCTGCTGTATAGTAGTAAAATGGTGGAGCAGGTGTTGGAGGGTTACATGGCGATTGAAAATTTTGTTGTGCATGGGTAATTGTAGTTGATAAAGCACCTAAAATAAAAGCGAGGCTGAGTACAAAGTTTTTCTTTTTAATAAAAATTTAGTTTAAAATTAGCAACCCAAACATAAATCACCAAATCGCTTTCCACAAGGCAGAGTTTGAGTTTGGTCGGTTTGAGCTTGAGTTTGGTCGGTTTGGACTTGAATTTGGCAGATGTGGTCTTATTTCACGGCCTCAACATTTCTGCTATTTAAACAATTTGCACTTCAACCATACTTCACCCACATCACTTTTTAATTACTTTTGCCGTCCGTTAAATTAACACATGATCAGGCAGGAAATGGCTCTATCAGGCGCATCACCGATGTCCCGTATGAAAGATTACGGTGTTTTGCTTAAGTTGCGTTTAGCCATGTTGGTGGTGTTAAGTGCTGTGCTTGCTTTTTTAATTGGCTCTCGGTCACCGGTTGATTTTCAAAAGCTATGGATACTTACCCTTGGTGGGTTTTTAGTAACGGGCTCATCAAACGGGCTTAACCAGATTTTTGAACGGACTACAGACAAGCTTATGACGCGCACGCAACTGCGCCCCTTGCCCGACAGCCGCATGTCATTAACCGAAGCTTGGTTGGTGTCTGTACTGGCAGGAGTAATTGGGCTGCTGTTGCTGTTTGTGTACATCAACTTTAAAAGCGGAATGCTGGGGCTTACGGCTATGTTAAGCTATGCCTTTATTTACACCCCCTTAAAAAAAGTAACTCCTTTTTCAGTTTTTGTAGGTGCCTTTCCGGGAGCAATTCCAACGTTACTGGGTTGGGTGGCAGCTACCGATGCCTTTAGCTACCAGGGCTGGATACTGTTTGCCATACAATTTATGTGGCAGTTTCCGCACTTTTGGGCTATCGCCTGGAGACAATATGACGATTACAAAAAAGCAGGATTTGAAATGTTGCCGTCAGGAGGAAAAAATCATTCATCGGCCTTACAAACGGTCATCTATACTTTTACCCTAATCCCTATTGGGCTTTTACCTTATATGGTGGGTATGACAGGTGCCGTATCTGCGGTAATTGTGTCGCTGGCAGGGGTTGGTTTTTTTATACAGAGCGTTCAACTGCTTAAAACATGTTCTGATGAGGCGGCCAAAAAACTTATGTTCGGTTCATTCGTTTATCTTCCGGTAGTATTAATTGCGCTGGTACTCGATAAAATTTAATTATAACAGTATGCAAACAGTGGTACAACAAGAAGAAAATAACGCTACAGGAATTCCTACCCCTAAAATACTTTTATGGCTGGGCATGGTGGGTATGGTCATGCTTTTTGCTGCATTAACAAGCGCTTATGTGGTGCGCAAAGCAGAAGGCAACTGGATAGAATTTACGCTTCCGCGGATGTTCACCCTTTCCACCCTAGCCATCATTATCAGCAGTTTTACCATGCAGTATGCTATTTATGCAGTTAAACGCAATCAGTTCAACAATATTAAAATTGCCGTAATAACCACCCTTGGTTTAGGACTTGCATTTATTTTTATGCAGTTTATTGCCTGGACAACCATGGTTAACAACGGTATTTATTTTGTAGGAAATCCCTCAGGTTCGTTTCTTTATGTGCTATCCGGCATGCACATTCTGCATCTCGTGGGGGGAATACTGGCTCTCATCGTCATTTCTGTTAAGTCCATTCAGGAAAAATATACTTCTGAGAATTTTTTAGGATTACAGCTCGGAGCCATCTTCTGGCACTTTTTAGACCTTTTATGGGTTTATCTCTTTGTATTTGTGTCATATATTGCATAAACTCTTCGTTTTCAGCTTACTTTTATGGTGTTTTTAAAAGCCATAAACGATAAAATAAGGTTGCCATTGCTGCAAACCAAAATTTGATAGCTCCTATTTTTACCGAAGTACACACAACAATTGTTACTAAAATTTTACAATTAATTGATGGTTTGGAAAAAAAGTTAAATATTTGCATTCTCTAAAAAATTTTAAGACTATTCCATCTCTATGTCAACGGCAACAACTGAAGTAAAAACAAAATCACTGTGGGGCGGAGGCATTTCTCCTTTCAATGTAAGTTGGGGTAAAATGTTCATGTGGTTCTTTTTAGTATCCGATGCCTTTACTTTTTCTACCTTACTTATTGCTTACGGTACTTTACGTCATCGCTTTACGGATATTTGGCCGGCTCCGGGAGATGTGTTTACCCACTTCCCTTTCATTCATGGACATGTGCCTTTAGCTTATGTGGGTTTAATGACCTTTATCCTTATCATGAGCTCTGTTACCATGGTTTTAGCGGTGGATGCGGGACATCAGCGCAATAACAAAAAAGTAGCGTTGTGGTTGGGTCTTACCATTATAGGAGGGTTTATGTTCCTAGGTTCGCAGGCATGGGAGTGGTATCACTTTATAAAAGGTGGCGATGAAGGAGCATTTATTTTAGCTGATGGCCGTTTTGCACGTACAGATGAAATGGAACCTGGCAAACTTTTCTTCTGGCACGATCATCAAAAAACGTTTGTGGAAGGTGCCGAAGCAGAACATTTAAAAGCAACTGCGGTAAAAAATATTCACGGAGCAAATCTTATTGAAAACGAATATGGCAACACCCCACTTTTTGCCAACTTCTTCTTCTTTATCACAGGCTTTCACGGGTTTCACGTATTTTCTGGTGTGGTAATTAATATCATCATTTTTATAAATGTATTAAACGGGGTTTATAC
>JAYTNW010000013.1:0-3196 GCA_043748115.1 Bacteroidota bacterium
CTCCCAGCCTGCTATCACACGACCTTCTCCCAGCCTAAACTCAATAGGCTCACCACGTTCTACGGAAGAATCAAAAATTCCTCCTTCAGGAAGATAACCCGTGTAATGTACCGACACATTAGCTCCTGCTACGGCAGCCTTGCCAGCTCCTTTTTTTATCATGATATATTGCAAGCCGCTCGGCAATGTGATGGTATCCTTTCCTGCAACATCATATGCAGCAGCTTTAATCTTTGGCTTTACTCCAATTAGTTCCACATCAAACACCAAAACCGAGTTGGCCGGTATACTGTCCATGGCGCGGCTACCATATCCTGCTTCTGCTGGAATTGTTAGCGTTGCTTTATCTCCTTGCTGCAATTCCAAAAATGCCTCATCCCATCCTTTTATAACCTGCCCCACTCCAACAGTAAAGGAAAATGGTTGCGAACGATCAACAGAACTGTCAAACTTTTTTCCATTGGTAAGTTTTCCTGTGTAGTGCGCTGTTATTTTATCTCCTGCATTAGGCTTTAATCCGTTGCCTTTTTCAGTGATCTCAATTTTAACACCCGATGGTGTAGTGATTATGTTACTCATAATTATTGATGTAGTGTTTGATGATATTTCCTTTTTTGCTGTGTCAGTAGTTTTACAGGCCGTCAAAAATACAGCAATAATTACTATTTTACGTTGGATAGCTTTCATACTATCAAAAATGAAAAAATTCAATACCAGATGATCACAATAGTTTTAAAGTTTCACACACTGAAACGTGAATAGCTGTGAAGGCATCAGATTTTTTCCAACAATGCAACATTTTCCACATGATGCGTTTGTGGAAACATATCAACAGGAGTGGCTTTTATAAAACGATAATGATCACGCATCAAATAAAGATCGCGGGCCTGTGTTGCTGCATTACAGCTAACATATACTACCCTTCCGGCTCCGCTTTCGTTAATGGCTTTTACCACATCGGCATGCATGCCCGCTCGGGGAGGGTCGGTTATAATCACCTCTGGAAAACCATTAACCTTAAAAAAATCTGCAGATAACAAATCTTTCATATCGCCCGCAAAAAAGGATGTATTAGTAATCGTATTTAGCGAAGAGTTCACCTTTGCATTTTCAACGGCTTCTTCCACATTTTCAATTCCAATTACTTTTTTTGCACTCCGTGCAACAAAATTGGCAATGGTTCCTGTTCCGGTATAAAGATCATAAACAAGTTCAGCCCCTGTTAACTGCGCAAACGCTCTGGTAATTTTATATAGTTCGTAAGCCTGCAATGGATTGGTTTGGTAAAAAGATTTTGGCCCAATCCTAAACTTAAGGCCTTCCATTTCTTCTGTTATAAAACCTTGACCTTTGTAAACCACGCATTCCTGGTCAAAAAAAGTGTCGTTTCGCTTGGTGTTGATGATATAAATTAAGGTGGTAATTCCGGGAAACTCATGTAGCATTGCATCAAGCAGTGATAAACGCTTTTGCTCGTCATCATCTTTAAACATGACCATTACCATCCACTCGCCTGTGCTAGTGTTTCTAATAATCAAATTGCGCATCAATCCCGTTTGATGGTATCTTTCAAAAAACGACAAATCATTCTTCAACGAAAATGCTCTCACAAAATTTCTGATTGCATTAGAATAATCATCCTGCAAATGACATTGATGTATATTCAACACCTTGTCAAATTTTCCGGGCACATGAAACCCCAGTGCCGGCTGAGCAATAAATGTTGAATCATTTAATTGTTCAGTGGTCATCCATTCCCTTGATGCAAATGCAAAATCTAGCCTGTTTCTGTAATAATAATTTTGCCCTGACCCTTTAATGGGGTTCACCAGCGCATTTTCAATCATGCCTATCCTTAAAAGGGAATCTTTTACTTGCTTTTCTTTAAAAAAAAGTTGCTTTTCATAGGACATGCTCTGCCATTTACAACCTCCGCATATTCCAAAATGCTCGCAAACAGGGCTTACTCTGTGCTCCGAGGCAGAAATAACCTCCGTAACCTCTGCTTCTATGTATTTGTTCTTTCGCCTGGCCACACGCACATTTACCACATCTCCGGGCACCACGTTTTTAACGAACACCACCTTGCCATCATGCCGTCCCAAGCCTCTGCCCTCATCAGCAATATCTGTAATTATTAAACCATCAATCGTTTTTTCCATTGCCGCAAAAGTAAAGGTCTTGGACTCACAACAACAATCAAAAAAAATTCTTACTCATTTTACCTTTGTCATACTTATGACCAATATCTCACAAAACGAAGGAATTAACCGATAAACAAAGGGCCGTTTTTATTATATTTGCGTAATAATTTTGAGCAAAGAGATGCGTTCTTACTCCATGCCGAAAAAGGTTTTTTTTTTATGTTTATTGCTCGTTGGTTTTGTTTTGCCGACAAAAGCAGCTCATATAGCTGGTGGCGACTTTACTTACAGGCGTTTAAGCGGTAATAATTTTGAGATTACCCTCAAGTTTTTCAGAGATTGTACCAATTTTACTGAATTTGATTCAACAGTGATCATTGGCGTTTTTGATAAAGTCACCAATACACGTATTGCCATACACGAATTCGCCATTGCTGATACTGGGCTTCTAACTTTAACAGGCTCGTCTTGTTTGCGCAAACCGGATGGTGTGTGCATGGACAAGTGTGTTTATGTTGATACCATTAGCCTTCCCAACAACCCAAATGGATATTACATTTCTTGGGAAAGATGCTGTCGCAACGCAGCGCTGGTTAATTTAACAAGGCCCGGAAGCACAGGAATAGCCTACTATCTTGAAGTTCCTGACCCTGCAATGATTGATAATTCTCCATATTTTAATACCGATCCTTTGCCATTCATGTGCGTAGGGCAGAGTTTTGTTTTTGATTTTAGTGCGATTGATACTGATGGGGACCAACTTGTTTATTCACTTGAAACACCTCTTGCCGGTGATTTGGGATACCCCAATACTTCAACCTCTTACGCCACTTGGGGAAATAATCCTACTCCGGCACCATACCCTAGCGTTCAATGGCAACCTGGCTATAGCTTAAGTAACATCACAGGAAGCGCTGTGCCGCTAAGTTTAAATACTACCTCTGGAATTATGAATATTAAGGCCGATAACATAGGATATTATGCGCTAGCCGTTGTTGTTAAAGAATACCGTGCTGGCGTATTAATTGGACTTGTCAGACGTGAAATCGAGT
>JAYTNW010000014.1:0-2784 GCA_043748115.1 Bacteroidota bacterium
AAAAACGACAAAAGGAGCTGGAGTTGGAAAAGGTTTCTGCTGAAAAGGCAAGACAGGAAGCCATGCTTTCCAAGCAGGAACTAATGCTTAACCGCCAAAAGGAGTATAGAAACATTTTTCTTTTTCTATCAGGTTTGGTATTGCTGGGTGTGTTATGGCTTTACAACCGTTACCAAATAAAAAAACGCTCGCTCAAGGAACTAAATGCAGCACATGAAAGGCTTAATCATGCCCATGAACAGTTAAAACAAACACAGGAGCAATTGGTCAGGGCCGAAAAAATGGCTTCACTTGGACAGTTAACAGCCGGCATAGCCCATGAAATTCAAAACCCGCTCAACTTCGTCAACAATTTTTCATCATTAAGTATGGATCTGTTGCAGGAATACGAACAGGAGAAGGATCCGGAAACATTAAGCGACCTTAAAATAAATTTAGGAAAAATCAATCACCACGGCAATCGCATTTCATCCATTGTAAAAGGCATGTTGCTGCACAGCCGTAGTGATAAACATGAAATGGAAGCTGCTGATATCAATGAGTTGTTAGATGATTCATTGGCATTGGCCTATCATGGCAAGCGCTCTTCAGAAGTAAACTTTTACTGTAAGCTACAAAAGAATTTTGACAACACTCTTCCACTCATTCCCGTCATTGGGCAGGATCTCAGGCGTGTTTTCATCAACATCATTAACAACGGTTTTTATGCGGTGCAGGAAAAATACGAATTGTTAAAAAACGAGAACAAACTTCTTGATTTTGTACCCATGCTTTCTGTGGCTACGGTTTTAATGAACGATCACGTGCTCATCACCATCACCGACAATGGCAACGGCATTCCCCAGTCTATAAAAGAAAAGGTGTTTAACCCCTTTTTTACCTCTAAGCCAACAGGCAAGGGAACGGGTTTGGGATTGTCAGTTAGTTATGATATTATTGCAAAGACTCATGGCGGCACGCTTAACTTCGATAGCCGTCCCGGTTTATCCACCACCTTTACCATTACTTTACCTCTTAAACATGTTGATGCGGTTACCCAACCTTTACAACAAAAAAAACCGGCCAATGCTTAGGTACCTTACCCTAACCATGTTGCTGCTTTGCGGCACCCATCTCCAAGCACAGCAGGATACGCTTCCTCCTCGTGTTAATTCAACAGGGTGCATTTCGGGTGACTGTGAAAACGGTTCAGGTATTTACGTATTTACTTCAGGCAACCGCTACCAAGGCGATTTTTCTAATGCTTTGCCATGGGGTAATGGTACAATGTTCTATAAAAATGGAAACACCTACACCGGTGAATTCATCAGAGGGAAAAAAAGTGGTAGTGGGCTATTAACTTACACCAATGGCAGCCGCTATGAAGGACAGTTTGTAGATGATAAGTTGCAGGGCGAAGGCCGCTTTTTTTATGCCAGCGGCAATAGTTATTCAGGAAGCTTTAACGCTGATAAAAAGGAAGGTAACGGTCGCTTTGTGTTTGCCGACAGCAGTATTTACACAGGCAATTTTAAAGATGACAGGGTGGAAGGCAAAGGCGAATGGCAATATGCCAATGGCGATGTGTACAGAGGCGATTTTCTCCGTTCTAAAAAACATGGTAAGGGTGTTTATTATTATGCCGACAGCAGCCGTTATGAAGGCGACTTTGTGAACGACCTTTACAACGGTCATGGAATTTTTTATTTTAAAGAAGGTAGTGTGTATGTGGGGCAGTTTAAAAACGACTTTTTTAACGGACACGGTATTTGTTACTATGCCAACAATGATGTTTATACCGGTGAGTTTAAAGATGGGCTTTACAGTGGAGAAGGTGTTTATGCTTACTCTTCAGGCGATTATTACCGCGGGCATTTTTACAACAATGTGTTTAACGGAGAAGGCACTTACGTAGATGACCATGGTGTGGAAACCACAACCACCTATGAAAGTGGAAGAGCCGTTGGCGAATCAAAAGTGGTTGACACCGGCACCCCTACAACTCCCGAACCGGAACCCGTTAAACCCAACGATGTACCTGCGACCACTTCCCCAGCTGTTGATCCTGTGCCAATAGTAAAAAAAATGTGTACAGCATGTAAAGGCAAAGGAAAATTATATCAGCCCGAAGTAAAGCGTAGCCGTTCAGTGGTAAAAGACATTAGTAACGGAATTGGCCCTCGCAATTTTGTAACCTACGCTGTAACAGAAATAGTGAAGCCGGCCACCTGGGCTACCTGCGGCAGTTGCAAGGGCAGCGGGGTAAAATAAAATGTGTACTTTTGAAGGTGAACAACTAACTATGAATCTGAAGACGAAGGTGCTTATTGTATTCCTGTGGCTTGCTGCTTTACTGCCAGTAAGTGCGCAAGTAAGTGACGTTTTTAGGCATCTAAATACCAATCAAGGTCTGTCTCACAACCGGATCACGTGCATTATCCAAAACGCTGAAGGGTTTATTTGGGTAGGTACTGAGGATGGACTTAATCGTTACAACGGCTATAAGGTTGATGTTTATAAACACGATCCTTCCGATATGCAATCTATTTCCAACAGTGGCATTCGCTGTTTGTTTGAAGACAAGAGCGGAATGCTTTGGGTAGGCACAGATGATGGGTTGAATTTTTTTGATGTCACCGTAGAAAAGTTTAAGAATTTCAAACTCATTCCCGGAAAAAATTCTTTAAGCAGCAACCAGATTACATCAGTGGCTGAAGATAACGATGGTAATTTATGGGTAGGCACTGCCGGTGGCGGACTTAATCTTTACAACATAGCAAAAAAGGAATGGAAATGTTTTAAAAA
>JAYTNW010000015.1:0-1993 GCA_043748115.1 Bacteroidota bacterium
GCACGACTATCACAAGAAAACGGGGCACTGAACGTGAACGATATTCGCTGCTTTACCGAAGACAAAGACGGTCAATTGTGGATAGGCACATCGGAGGGCATTGTGGTGGCTTACTCGCCCGGTGGAGCTACCAGCGAAACACCTGTACAGGCACAAAAAATATTGATCACCATTAATGGTGTAACCCAATATCTTTTAGATAAAGAAATTGTGACGGCCATTGCCATTGATGGAGCCAACCGCAAATGGATTGGAACAAAAAATGGTGGGGTGTTTTTACTTTCACCCGATGGCACAAAGCAGCTGTTGAACTTTAATACTGATAACAGTCCTTTGTTTTCAAATGCCATTACAGCCATAGCGATAGATCCTAAAACTGGGGAAGTGTTTTTTGGTACTGAAAAAGGATTGATATCCTATGTAAGTGATGCCAGCGATGGTGAAACGGCCTGTAATGGAGTGATCGTTTTTCCTAATCCTGTTAAAGAAAACTATACTGGTTCTATAGCAATACGTGGGGTAACGGCTAATGGAAACGTTAAGATTACCGATATTGCCGGTAATGTGGTCTATCAAACAACTGCCAATGGCGGTATTGCCATCTGGAATGGCAATAATTTTGAGGGAAAACGTGCCCAAACAGGAGTGTATCTTGTTTTTGCTACCGATGAAAAGGGAGATAATACCTGCACAACTAAATTGTTGCTGGTAAATTAATGTTCATTCTTAGTTTATAATGTGTTGAAACAATCTCATTGTAGCACTGTAAAATTATGCTTAATTTTGCATTACAATGTCTGATATTCTCCACCACGAATGCGGTATTGCACTCATCCGCCTCCTAAAGCCACTTGAATATTACCGCGAAAAATACGGCACCTCTTTTTATGCGTCCAATAAATTGTATCTGCTTATGGAAAAGCAGCACAACCGAGGACAAGATGGTGCAGGTGTTGCCAATATAAAATTTGATGCTGACCCCGGAACGCGTTACATAAGCCGTTACCGCTCCAATGATAAGCAGGCTATACAGGATATTTTTGCACGCATTCACAACAAGTTTGCAGAAGATACCAAGGATGACCCATCTAAACTTAACGATCCTGAATGGTTGAAAAAGCATTCGGCATTTAGCGGTGAATTATGGTTGGGACATTTACGCTATGGAACCTACGGAGGAAACGGTATTGAAGCCTGCCATCCTTTTTTACGCCAAAACAATTGGATGACCCGTAACTTAGTTGTTGCTGGTAATTTTAACATGACCAACGTGGATGAGTTGTTTGACAACCTCATCAAAATTGGTCAGCATCCAAAAGAAAAGGCAGATACAGTAACTGTTCTTGAAAACATAGGACATTACTTAGACGAAGAGAACGAAAAACTTTATTCTCGCTTTAAAGACAAAGGCAAAAGCAAACAGGAAATTAGTCCGTTGATTGCAGAACATTTAGATGTAGAAAATATTTTAAGACGCTCCTCGCGCAAGTGGGATGGTGGTTATGTAATAGCAGGAATGTTTGGGCATGGCGATGCATTTGTGATGCGCGATCCTGCCGGTATTCGCCCAGCTTATATGTATAAAGATGATGAGGTTGTAGTTGTTGCCAGTGAGCGTCCTGCTATACAAACAGCATTTAATGTTCCGTACGAAAAAATAAATGAAATAAAACCCGGGCATGCTTTAGTTATTAAAAAGAATGGCAGTGTGACGATGCCGATGGTGAAGGAACCCACGCAACGTTTATCCTGCTCTTTTGAACGCATTTATTTTTCGCGCGGCAGTGATGTAGAGATTTACCAAGAAAGAAAAGAGTTGGGAAGATTATTATGTCAAAGCATTTTACCAGCTGTTGATAATGATTTGCGCAACACCGTATTTTCTTTTATTCCCAACACAGCAGAAGTTGCGTTTTATGGAATGATGCAGGGAATGGAAAATTACCTGAAGGATGTTAAGAAACGAAAGATAAAAGAGCTTGGAAATAATATT
>JAYTNW010000016.1:0-2793 GCA_043748115.1 Bacteroidota bacterium
CTTTTAAAAAGTCGGTTTTAACAGCATAAGAAACGTTATCAGCATTTCTTATCGAGGCATTCATAATGCCAAGCAGGTCGCCATTGTTATCAAAAAGAGGGCATCCGCTGTTGCCGGGTTGAATGGGTACTGTTACCTGAAAACTGCTAAGGCTGTTGTTGTAACCTGTTTTCGAACTTATTTTTCCGTCCGTATATTTTATTTCTTTTCCCATTCCCACCAATGCTAGTGGGTAGCCTAAAGCAAAAACGTTTTCGCCCACATTAAATCCACCTTGCCTTATGCCATAAGGGATTTCAGGCAAAGACGCTAATGCTGAGTCTGCAATTTGTAAAATAGCCAAATCACTTTGATCATCTTTTACCAACACTTTTGCTTTAAACGATTTGTTTCCACTGGGAAGTTTTACTTCTACATAAATTTTATCCTCATTTTCTATCACATGATTATTGGTGGCTATGTATCCCCTTTTTGAAATTATAAACCCCGACCCGAAACTTCGCACATTCATATCATCAACAGACACGGTGCTGTTGGCATTGGTAATGGTGGGGTTAAACTCCTTGATGATAAAATTGTCTATCTCCAGTTCGCAGGGATCTAATGCAATAAAACCAAAATTATTTCCAGGCAGCATAAAGGGGCGTGTACGGTCCAAAGCGTTTCCGTTTAGTGAAAAAAACATTTCATCATCTCTTTTATAAATTTTCATCACTGTGTTATCGTCTTTTTTCATTCTTACCATGGTGGTCCAATCTTGAATTACAGTGAAAATACCTTCAACTTTACCCGCAATTTTATAATGAGTGTTGTCCACAATGAAATAAAGGAAATTATCAAAATCTTTCATTCCCAATATGAGGCCGTAACGTACACTGGCACCACCTGAAACCTTTTTTATTTGCGCTTCAACAGAATAATCGTCCGACTCAACTGGAATATTGATAACAGTGGCTACCTGATTTTTTGATTTCGACTTAAAAAAATAACGACCTTTTTCCAGCTTTAATTCGGCATCAACGGTATTGTTAATGTCCCACTTGTTAAAATTATTGTCAAATGTTTCGTTAAAAATGCGCTCGGTTTGTTCGCGTTCATCAAATAAAGTGTACTTGTTGTTAATGAGAATTCCGTTTTTATAATCGGCAGTTTTTTGTATTTTTCCAGTAGGATACCAACTGGTGTACAGTCCATGAAGTTTACCTTCTTTATTATAGTCTGCTTCATACATTTTTTTTCCACTTTCGTAAAACCAAATACACCTATCAGAAAGTTGATTTTTTGTTGGGTCGCTTAAATCTCTATAAACAACATTGCCTTCGAAATACAGCTCTCCGCTCAGGTAATAAATTTTTGTGGGGAAAGTGCTGCCCACAGCTATCGGCTGTTCTGTGCTTCGGTAATAGGTCGCGGCAGACTCAGCAACAGGCTTCAAGTTTTTGTCGAGAAAAACCTTATTGGATTGTGCAAGGGCAAAAATGTGTCCACACAAAAAAAGGATAAGGAGCAGCAGCGTAAATGACTTTAATTTCATGAATTAAGTGTTATGGGTTGCAAAAGTAATATTTGAAAGGGTTATATGCGTGTTGATTTTTAGGAAGCCGACAGATGGCTCATCAACCCACTTTTACAGACGGGAAGACCAACAAACAAAGGGCACTTTTTTTGTTACCTTCGCACCCTTTATAAAACAGGTATGAGCACCAAAAAATATCCTGAATTCAAACAGTTGGATCTTCCGGAAATAGCCCAAGAAATATTGGCTAAATGGGATGCTGAAAAAACATTTGAGAGCAGCATTAACACCCGAGAAGGCAAAGCACCGTTTACCTTTTATGAAGGTCCGCCTTCGGCCAACGGCTTGCCGGGCATACACCACGTTATGTCGCGCACGCTTAAAGATATTTTTTGCCGCTACAAAACCCTTAAAGGCTACCAAGTAAACCGCAAAGGCGGCTGGGACACCCATGGATTGCCTATTGAGCTAAGCGTAGAAAAAACATTAGGCATTACCAAAGAGGATATTGGAAAAAAAATATCAGTTGAAGATTATAACAAAGCCTGCCGTAAGGAGGTGATGAGGTACAAGGAAGTGTGGGATGACCTTACCCGCAAAATGGGCTACTGGGTTGATCTGGAAAATCCCTACATTACTTTTGAAAACAAGTACATTGAAACCTGCTGGTATTTGCTGAAGCAGTTGTATGAAAAAAATCTGCTGTACAAAGGTTATACGATACAACCATATTCACCTGCTGCCGGCACCGGTCTAAGTTCGCATGAATTGAACCAGCCGGGCACATACCAAATGGTGAAGGACACCACTGCAGTGGCTCAGTTTAAAGTGGTTCGCGATAAGCAATCAGAATTTCTCTTTAATAAGATTACACCATCAGAGGTTTTCTTGCTTGCATGGACTACTACTCCATGGACACTTCCATCAAATACTGCATTGGCAGTGGGAGAAAAAATAAAGTATGTTTTTGTTAAAACGTTTAACCAGTACACGTTTAAACCCATAACCGTTGTGTTGGCAAAGGATCTTTTAGGAAAATATTTTCCTGAAAAAAACGCAGCACTTATGCTAACCGATTATAAAGAAGGAGATAAAGCAATTCCTTTTGAAATTGTTGGCGAAGCGACAGGAAAAAAATTGGCCGGACTAAAATATGAGCAATTGCTTCCTTATGTTATACCAAATGGAAAGGCATTTGAAGTTATTGTTGGCGATTTTGTAAGTACTGAAGGTGGTACCGGAATTGTTCACATAGCGCCCACCTTTGGGGCTGATGA
>JAYTNW010000017.1:0-12792 GCA_043748115.1 Bacteroidota bacterium
GCTTTTTATTGATGGTAAAAAATAATAACTATCAAAATGCTTCTGTTCTCAACTCTACCAATAAAATTGTTGCACGGGTTTACAGTGGGGTTAGCTCTGTAACACGCTACATTTATCTCACCGAAAACAATGAGCAGTTGGCCGGAGAAAATGCTCGGCTAAGGGCCATGTTACCCTCATCATACTATGACACCACTGTTTCAAGGGGGCAAAAGCAAGACACACTCCTTAATTTGCAATACAGCTTTATTGATGCGCGCGTCATCAACAATTCAACCAACAGGCGTAACAATTACCTTACCCTTGCCAAAGGTTCTGATGCCGGAATAAAAAGCGAGATGGGCGTAATTTCTGCCAACGGAATTGTTGGTATTGTAAAAGATGTTTCGCCCCATTATTGCACAGTAAAATCCTTTTTGCACACTGAAAGCAAAGTAAGCGTACGCTTTAAAAACAACACCTACAATGGTTCCATGATTTGGGAAAGCGAAAACAGCCCCTTAGAGGGAACTGTAATAGATATTCCTCGGCATGTATTGTTTAAAACCGGTGATACGTTAGTAACCACCACCTTTTCTCCTTACTTCCCCGAGGGTATTATGGTTGGTACCGTAAAAACTTCTACTGTTACACCGGGAAGCAATTCCTTTACCATTACAGTTAACCTGTCCACAAACTTTAATAACGTGTCACACGTGTATGTAATTAACAACCTGCTGAAGGGCGAACGTAAAAAATTAGAAGATAAACTGACCGATGCTGCCGGAAATAATTAAAATAATTCTTCGTTTTCTGGTGTTGATTGCTGTTCAGGTGCTGGTGCTGAACAACATTAGGCTGGGAGGGTACATCAATCCCTATATCTATATTTTATTTATTATGTTGCTACCGGTACGTATTCCAAAAACGTTATTGCTAATTCTCTCCTTCGCTTTGGGTTTATGTGTTGATATTTTTTCGGACACTTTGGGTATGCACGCTGCTGCCAGTGTGTTTTTAGGATTTTGCCGCCCAGGTATTCTTCGTGCTATAGCTCCTCGAGAAGGATATGAAGCTGAAATGTCGCCATCGCTGCGAGAAATTAGTGTAAGTTGGTTTGTGCTTTACACTTCTTTAATGGTTTTGGTGCATCACTTGGTTTTGTTTTACATGGAGGTTTTTCGCTTTAATGAATTTTTTTCCACGCTGTGGAGGGCATTGCTGAGTTCGGTAGCAACCCTTGTTATTATTTTGATAAGCCAGTTTTTGTTCACCCATCCTAAATCCGAAAGATGAATCCCAGGGCTAATACACAGAGGATTGTAATTCTTTCTGTTTTTACCACCGTTGCTGTTATTTACCTAATCCGCCTCTTTTTTTTACAGGTGATAGAGGATAAATATAAAATGTCGGCCGATGAAAATGTGCTTCGTAGGGTTGTTGATTATCCATCACGCGGATTGGTGTATGATAGAAAAGGAAAGCTTCTGGTTTTTAACCAAACCGTGTACGACCTGATGATTATTCCGCGCGAGGTGAAGCAGATGGACACGGCAGAATTCTGTTCCATTATCGGAATTCCAATAGAAGATTTCAGAAAAAAATTTCAGAAAGCAAAGGTCTATTCTCCTTACAAATCTTCCATCTTTGAAAAACAGATCTCTGCACAAACCTATGGCACGTTACAGGAAAAATTATTTAAGTTTCCCGGGTTCAGCACCATAACGCGAACAATCAGACAATATCCTTACAGCACAGCAGCCCACCTCTTGGGTTACCTTGGTGAGGTGGACGAAAAGGTGACAGAAAAAAATCCCTATTATCAGATGGGTGATTACATCGGCATAAGCGGTATTGAACAATCATATGAAAAAGAGTTGCGTGGCAGACGTGGAGTGAGGTATGTGATGGTTGATGTATTTAACCGAGAAAAAGGCCACTTTGAAGAAGGGAAATACGATACACTTTCCGTAGAAGGCGAAAACCTCACACTTTCATTGGATGCCGAGCTACAGCTGTATGCGGAAAAACTTTTTCAAAATAAAAGAGGAAGTGCCGTGGCCATTGATCCATCAACTGGAGAAATTTTAGCTATGGTAAATAACCCGGCCTATGACCCCAATTTAATGATTGGGCGTGAACGTTCAAGAAATTACGGGAGGTTGTTAAAAGATCCATCGAAGCCGTTGTTCAACAGGGCCATGATGGCCTACTATCCGCCAGGATCAACTTTTAAAATTATTAACTCTCTCATCGGCTTGCAAGAACATGTGATAACGCCCGAAACTTATTTCAGCTGCGCCAACGGATACCGTGTGGGTAACATTTTTGTGCATTGCCACCCTCACTCCTCACCCGTTGATGTGCGTAATGCTGTAGCTGTTTCTTGCAACTCGTTTTATTGCCAAACCTTTAGGGCGGTGATTGATAATAATAAATACAGTGCTACTGAACTTGCCTTCAACAAATGGCGTGAATATGTTTTAAGTTTCGGTATCGGTAAAAAAATTGATGTGGACATGCCACATGAACTTAAAGGAAATGTGCCTACGGTTGAATACTACAACAAATTTTTTGGTGAAGGCAAGTGGAAATCGTCCACTGTTATTTCGCTTGCCATTGGTCAGGGAGAGTTGGGTATTACTCCTCTGCAAATGGCTAATGCAGCATGTATTGTTGCCAACAAAGGCTTTTACTATGTCCCGCATGTGGTTCGCGAAATAGGAAGCAAACACTACCTGCCCGATCGTTTTAAAACAAAAAACTACACAAAAATTGATCAATCGCACTATAACGCTATTCAGGACGGAATGCAAATGGTTTTTGAAAAAGGAACAGCAAGAGGATCGCGCGTAGATAGTTTAGTGATGTGCGGTAAAACGGGAACTGCGCAAAACCCTCACGGAGAAAATCATTCAGTGTTTTTTTGTTTCGCACCACGCGAAAATCCTAAAATTGCAGTAGCTGTTCTGGTCGAAAATGCTGGACAAGGAGCACGTTTTGCTGCACCTATTGCCAGTTTAATGGTTCAAAAATATTTACTCGATACCATCAAAAGACCCGACTTGGAAAAGCGAATGCTTGAAGCCATTGTTATTCCTGTAGAAAAAAATAAGACCGAAAACACAAGTGATGAGTAATAAAAAGTTTACTACCCATGCGTAAACAAAAAAGCGCAGTAGAAAATATTGACTGGATAACCGTTCTATTGTACATAGTGATGGTAATTGCCGGATGGCTAAACATTTTTGCTGCCGTATATAATCCTGAATATAACCACATCACAGATGTGTCTCAAAATTACGGCAGGCAAATGATGTTTATCGTTGCTTCCGTGGTGCTGGCATTTGTTATTTTAATAATTGATGGCAAATTTTACGAGGCCTTTGCTAATGTTATCTATGTGGTCAGCATTATAAGCCTCATTTTGGTTTTGTTTTTAGGACATGAAGTTGCCGGAAGTAAATCGTGGTTTAGGTTTGGTAGCTTTGGTGTGCAGCCAGCAGAATTTGCTAAAGCAGCCACTGCACTTGCTTTAGCAAAATTTTTAAGCCCATTAGGTCTTAAACCCGAAGATACCAAAACAAGGATTAACGCCTTTGCTCTTTTCCTAATCCCGGTAATACTCATTTTACTGGAAAATGAAACGGGTGTGGCTCTTGTTTTTTTCGCTTTCACACTGGTACTTTATCGTGAAGGCATTATTCCCGGTTGGATATTGTTCTTAGGTTTATGTGTTGCCCTCTTATTTATTTTGGCATTGTTAATACAAAAACCTTATTTATTGACTGGGTTAGCCGTTTTGGGATTGCTGGTTTTGTTTCTTTTCCGAAATAAAAAAATGATCCTTCCTGTTATCGGTATTTACTTGGTTGCCGTTGGTATTATTTTTAGTGAAGATTATGTTTTTAATAATGTACTGGAACCGCATCAGAAAAAAAGAATTGAAGTGCTTTTAGGTAAAGAGCAAGATTTGAAAGGTGCAGGATACAACGTTAACCAAAGTAAAATTGCAATTGGATCGGGCGGACTAATAGGTAAAGGATATTTAAATGGTACACAAACAAAGTTTGATTTTGTGCCAGAACAAAGTACCGATTTTATTTTTTGCACCGTAGGTGAAGAGTGGGGGTTTGCTGGAACCTCAGTTGTGGTTTTACTTTTTTTGGGGTTGCTTTACCGTATTGTTTTAATTGCTGAAAGACAAAAGTCTGTCTTTGCAAGAATTTATGCCTATGGTGTTGCTTCTATTATTTTCTTTCACTTTATGGTAAACATTGGTATGACCATTGGTTTGATGCCTGTTATTGGTATCCCTCTTCCATTTTTTAGTTATGGAGGTTCTTCTTTGTTTGGGTTTACTATATTGCTGTTTATCTTATTAAAATTAGATAGCTATAGAACATTTGTTTTAAGGTGAGGTTTGTGGACTCACAATAGTATTACAAAAAAAAGGGCACCAGATAATCCGGCACCCCTTTTACTAAAACCCCAACCCTAAAAATTATTTTATTTTAACTATCCTGAGTGATTTGCTCCAGGAGTTTGTTTTAACTACTACTGAATAAATGCCCGGTGTTAAACCAGAAAGCTTAACTGTTTGTGGAGCATTTTCAACTGAAGGTTTCGCCAATTTTCCTAATGCATCATATACAGAAACTGAAACATTTTCTTCTTCAGTATTCGTCTCAAGTGTAAAGTCTCCGTTTGACGGATTGGGATAGATGGCTATCTCGGGAACAACTTCTTCTTCTGTTACAAGATTATTATCTCCACGACAGGTAAATGAAACGGTTTTACTTCTTACAACACCCATTCCACAAGCGTTAATGGCTCTAACACGTACTGTTCCTGAAGTGTTACCAAAATTTACTGTTACGGAAATAGCTGTAGTGGTAAGGTTGTTACCCGTAGAAGTAACAGTGCCATCTGAAATCTTAGCACCTGAAGGAACAATCCATTTATAAGAAGTAGCACCTGCAACCGAGGTTATAGAATACGGTACTCCTAGTTGATTAGCACATGCAGAAGCGGCTCCTGTTATAGTTCCAGGTTTAGCAGGAACCGAGGTTGTCACTGTTACCGCCAACGTTCTTACTGCGCTACTGCCGCAACCGTTGTTGGCTTTCACGGCTATACTTCCGCCTGCTGTGCCGCTTGTAGTTGTTATACTATTGGTTGTTGATGTTCCACTCCAGCCCGATGGTAACGTCCATGTGTAGCTGGTGGCTCCGCTCACTACTGTTACGAAATAGGTTTGAGAAGTTGATGAACATGTGGTTGCTGAACCTGTGATGCTACCCGGTTGAGATGGACCCGTGCCGCTTACCGTTACCGCCAACGTTCTTACTGCGCTACTGCCGCAACTGTTGTTGGCTTTCACGGTTATGCTTCCGCCTGCTGTGCCGCTTGTAGTTGTTATACTATTGGTTGTAGATGTTCCGCTCCAGCCCGAGGGTAACGTCCATGTGTAGCTGGTGGCTCCGCTCACTGCTGTTACGGAATAGGTTTGAGAAGTTGATGAACATGTGGTTGCTGAACCCGTGATGCTACCCGGTTGAGATGGAGTTACACAGCCACTGCATGCGCTTAAGCAACTTGCTGCGTTTATTCTATCTAGCATGCGTGCTGTTGGTTGCGGCCCAAAACCTAAAGAAAGATCTATCCCCGGGTTTGGAGATAAATGACAATAACTCATTATGGTACCTTTGGAAGGTATCGGTCCTGCCACACATGAACCTGAACTATATCCCGCTGCCGGTCCGCAATTATCTATTCGCGTATTGTTGCCATTCCAAACACAATCATGGGTGTGATTTGAGCCTAACTGGTGACCTTGTTCATGAGTCACCACTTCTACTGTCCACGAATAGGTAGGCACAGTATTGTAACTGGAACTGATCCCAGCATATGCCATTTTATATTGCGTGCTTGAACAAAGGCCATTTATATAAGCCACTCCACCGCCTCCGCCATATCCAATAAGTGTTGCCAGGTCTCCCGCAAATGAAGTTCGGTTGGTTCCGAACTGGCTCAGGTAATTGCTGGTGCTGGTTCCGGTATAGGGATCGGTGGTGGTCCACACATAAACGGTTTGAAGTGTAATACTTATTCCATCATTGGCATAAAGGGTGCTTACCTGATTAAAAATTCCATTCACGAATGTGTTTACATTTGCCAGGCTTCCTTTCCCAACAAATACATCATTGTCTATTTCCCAATACCAATCCACACAATTAACAGACATGGTTGATGCGCCACCATTGTCCTTTGTTATAGGCGATGCTAAGGTGTTGGTGCCACAATCAAAATTAAATGGGGCAATAAGATCAGCATCATTATAAATAATATGTTTTTGTGGTCCGAAGCCATCCATTTTTCCAATAACATAATTAGCTCCATTGCCGCTCACCAAACCCATTACCTCGTTATCAGAAAAAGTAAATGCTGCAATGGAACTACTGTTATTCAAAATAGCCCCGCGATAATTAACCGGAGCGCGTTCTGGCGTATATATTTTACCATCGCTAGTTTCCGTTTTTAAGCCGTTAGGCGAAATATCCGTTTTGTAAAGAAGAACGGTTACCGTATTATTTCCTCTGTTTATTGGAAGAAGCAAGCTAATATAATCGGGCTTGTCGGATACTATTTGTGAAATTCTTTGAGATGGATCAACCAGTGTGTAACTTTTAACCGCTGATCTGGCCTGCTCATTTTCCTGCGATGCCGCTAGGACAAAAAGCTTTTCAGGTTTTGAAAAAAAACCTTGATCGTTTAGTGTTTGAACTTTTTGCCCAACCATGCCGTGTTGCGCATTTCCTCTTTGTGGTAAACCAACTGACATGAGGATTAAAATAGCCGTTCCGTAAAGCAATAATTTATTCATGTTGTACTTATTTAAGTGATTGAACCATGCATTTGCTGTGCCTAACGGGGAGTGGTTTTGAGCTGTTTGCGTGGCTAAAGTTAAAGCAGAAAATATACAGGTTCTTGCAATTTTCGAAAAAAATATCGTAATTAACTGATTATCAAGTTAATTTATTTATTTATATATGATTTAATATCTTTTTGCCAAAGAAAAACAATCGTTCACCAATATTATACAGATGTTTACCCAATTATTTGGCTCAAATTAGGGTTGTTTTTCGGTAGCAAATACCCTGTTTTTCTAGCTCTGGCTATAGCCATTTCCACATTTAAAATCAAAATAGTAAACTAAAAGAAGGACGTGGTTTCTCTGCTCGAGGTTATTAAAAATCGAGCCCTAAAGACAGGTTGAATAATTGTTTTTGCACCTCCCTGTCATCAATGCCATAACCCCAGTCAAGCCTGAAAAAATAGCCAAACAACCTGCTGCGCACACCAAAGCCATAAGCCGCAACCACAGGTTGAATTTGCTTAACTATGGTTACCTTAATTGGATTGCCACTTCCAATGGTTTCAATATTTAACCCGTTTTCATCGCTAAAAGGTGATGAGCCGGTCCATGCTGTACCTCCATCAAAAAAAGTAATAATTTGAAAGTTTCGAATAAAATCAGATCGAATAGGTCGATTTAAAATATATTGAAAAACCGGGATGCGTAACTCTGAATTAAACAAAGCAAAACTGTTTCCGTTTCTAATGTTTTGTGTAAATCCGCGCATGGGCGCTGCAAGGGTTTGAAAAACATAATCTTGGGTTTGGTCAATATTAATTTCATTGTTGAAGTTATCACGCGGAACAATTGCATTGTCCTGCGACCCTAGGTAATAAATAAGTTTATGTTTGCCCAATGAAGTGCTTGCAGAAAACCGGTTAGCCCAAATGATCTGGCGATGTATTTTTAGATAAAAACGAAAATCAGCTCCTACAATATAAAGCATTTTTTCTGGCTTTTTTAATTGCCTCATTACCTCCCCAAATACTTTAAATCTTGTTCCCTGCATCAAGTTTAAGCCACGGTTAATTGTATTGTCAAAAACATATTCTCCTTTTAACGTTGCCCAATAGCTATCAATATCTCTAGTCTGCAAGGCTGCTACATCAGTACTTTGAAAAACAGTTTTGTCCATTCGTATATCAATCGTTCCTTTTACAGCAGCTATTTCGTTAATGGGGTAAGAGTTTACAAAACGCAGGTTGTGCGTATGCACTTTAACCACATCGCCATCCGTGGTGCCAAACAACCGCGATTGCCTTAAAAACATAAAATGGCGATCCATCCGTCTTTTAAGCAAACTAAGGGTAACCATGTATTCGTTGCTGTTAAAATCAAACGATGGTCGTATTGACGCAGTTATTTTATAATCGTTCATTAAATCGCTTATGGCGGTTTTCACCGGGACGTTAAGCCCTGGATCAAAATAAACTGCTCCACCGGTAAAGGTTTGGTATGTAATGTTGGAGAGACTGTTGTCAAGTTGTAGCACAAAATAGTCCATGCTAAACGAAAGGTCGTAATTACGCTGCTGCGGTATTTTAAAAACAATGCTATCTTGAACAGCATCTGCCCCGTTTGTTGTTTTATTTTGCTCTTCTGTTTTGGTAACTTCCATTGCCTCGGGCTTCTCTTCTGGCGTTGGTGTGCTGTTGATGTTTTGGCTTATGCTATCAGCTAGTTGTGCGCTTTTATTTTTAGGAACAGTCTTAAATTCGCTTTGAAAAACATAATTATTCACATCAATGGCAGGCAAGGAGTCTGTGCTGTTGTTCCGGTCAAAATTCACAATAACGGACTCTTTCGTTGATTTTTGTTGGGTTTGTGTATCCGCTTGTGCTACCGTTATTGCTTTAATAGAAGGTTGTAGTTGGTACGAAGTGGATTTATCAAAAGACTTAACCGCAGAACTGTACAAAATATAACGGCCACGGTTAACAAACAGCTCAACGTTTTTATTATTCCTTAAACTTAAATCATACGCCTGAATACTTCTTACATAATTTGTTTGTGCATAATGCCTGAAAAAATAAGAGTAATGTTCCGTGGTGTCTATAAAACTGATGGCGCTATCCATTTCTGCCACAAATCGATTTACAACACCATTTCTGTCGGAGAGGTAGGAGACATGGCCAGAATCTACATTCATGGGATGTGTTTCGTCCTCCGGTGTGGTGGTTATTCGAGTAAACACCTGTTGTCTGTTATAAAGATCTGCCAAAAAAAGATCCAGGTTTTTCTGCGGTAAATTAGCTTTAACATCAACTCCGGAAGTGTCATTGCTTCTGTTGGAAGAAAAAACAATTTTGCTTCCATTGTTTATATATGCGGGATGAAAATCATCGTAAACATCATTGGTGACTTGTTCGTAATTTCTTCCCCTGATATTAAAAAGATAAATATCTGATTGCCCTTTTTGAACCGCTGAGAACAACATTTTTGTGCCGTCAGGTGAATAGGACATGTCTAAAATTTTAGTGAAATAGAAGATCTCCGAAACATCTCCCTTTTTTGTTTCGGTGTTATAAAGGTTTAGCCAAAGCTTTCCTTTTTTCTCTTTTACTATCGCCAATATTTTGCCTGAAGGATGCCATGCAATTAAAGGAAAAGAGTTGTCGTTTTCAAGTGAAACACTTTTATATCCCCCTTTTTCGATTTTACTTTTTTTGTTGTTACCCAGATCCATTAAGCACACTCTGTACTTTCCAAGGTCATTGGCAACATAAGCAATCCTGTCACCTGCAGGGCTTACTTTAACCTGTGTAATGCTTCGTGAACGTTCGCGCAACCTTACTGGAGTTTCGGGCAATTGTATTTTATTTTTTTCGAAGCCTGCATACTTTTTTTTGTAATACTCCAGCCATGCTATTGACAATTGGCGAAGTGGTGAGCCTAAAACATAAACAAAGCCGCTTTCAATGCTTCTGTTTATCCGTGTCATATAAATGAGGTTGCTAAGTGAAGCTTCCCCGTAGTTTTCCGATACAAATTTCCAAAACGATTGTCCGGCAAAAACCTCATCTACCTCCAACAAAGAGCGGTAGCTTTTCACTTTTTTTGACAAAATGAGATCCCGCATTTTGCTATCCTCCGCTACACCCCAGCCGTTGGCTACCTGATTAACCAGTCCTTTGGTAAACCAATCAGGGAGATTGAGCAAAATAGAAGACTGCAGGCGTTCGCGAATGTTTCCTCCATATAATAGTTGATCAAGCAAAACCCTGGCTATTCCCGCTCTTAATTGTGCGTTAAAATGTTCGTGATCTCCATCAAAATAAATCAACAATTTGTTGCCAACAATGCGGGTAACTCCACCAATATTGCTAGACAGATCTTCCGGAGCCAGGCCGATGTTAGTTTGTTTAAGATCACTGAGTTTGTTATAAATAATGATTTGTAAACGTGCGGTGCTGCGGTAGTCAAGAATTTTTTCCATGACCTCCATCTCCTTCTGCGCTTGTTCGCCTGCATAAATAGCCAGCTCTTTACCACCTACATAAAAATAAATATCGTAGTTTTTAAATTGATAAAAGGTCCAGTAAAAGTCATTGTATTGAACCCTGTTTTTTCCAAATGTCATTTGCGAACCCTGATAAAACTGCGCAGCGACAGGCTGAAAACTCAACACTAAAATTAGTAAAACAATAAATCTATCTCTTATAAACTTCACGAACTTGTTGATTAATGAATGCGAATTTAAGGATAAAAAATGCATTATAAAATCGGGTGACAGTTGCCTGTGTTACATCCTGCAAAAAATGACCAAATACTGAACAACGCACTCGCTTCAAGTCATCTTTTTGCGTTCATCATTATTAATTGCCTGCCAGCCATTGCTTAAATACAGAACTCCGCTCTGTGCTTACAATAGTATCTAAGGTTGTTACCGGCAACAAGGTAAGTTTAACCCTTGATTTAGACACCACTGTCATCTTCTGTATAGCATGAATGTTGACGATAAACTGTCTGTTAATTCTAAAAAAAATCTTCGGATCAAGCAATTGCTCCAACTCGTCCAAGTTAAAATCAACAGGGTAATTTTGTACTGTTTTTGAACACAGATAGTTGATTTTATTTTCTGTGTAGAAATACGCAACATCATCTACCTCCACTGTTTTTATGGTATCTCCAAAACGTATAACCATGCGCTTTTGATACGAACGCTTTTCGGCCTGTAGCGCTTCCAGTATTTTGCTGTAATCGGGCAAAGGTTGCTGATGTTCTCCAAACCATATTTTAAACTTGGTGATTGCCCTTTCCAGCTCCTCCTGCTTTACAGGTTTAAGCAAGTAATCAATGCTATTAAACTTAAAGGCGTCAATGGCATATTGATTAAAGGCAGTGGTGAAAATAACCGGGCAAGTAATTTGTGTTGCATTAAATATTTCAAAACTGGTGCCGTCTGCCAATTGAATATCAGCAATAATTAAATCAGGAATCGGATTTTGTTCAAGCCACTTTATGGCTGATGCTACACTTACAATAACAGAAGCAACATCAAAAGTGCTGTCTATTTTTTTTAAATGCCTCATTAGTTTTTCTGAGGCTGGAGTTTCATCTTCAATGATGAGGACTTTCATGAAATGGAATTTTTTATCAGTGGTAAAGAAACGATAAACGTAGATTCGGTTTTGCTGATTTTCACTTCTTGGTTGCTGATGATTTTGTATCTATTAATAATATTCTGAAGCCCTGTTCCTGTTGAGGGCTCCATTGATCTTTTTGTGGTAATATTATTTTTAATATTTAGCCTCATATTCTCGCAGTAAATGAAAACTGTTAACGGTGTTTCACTGGAAACAGCATTGTGCTTAATTACGTTTTCTAGCAATATCTGCAACACCAACGGTGGCACCCATGTTTGTAACAGTTGCTCATCAATGGTTTGGTGTAGTGTAAAGGCATTTCCAAATCTTTGACGCTGGAGTTGAAAATAATTCTGCGCAATTGTTAATTCTTCTTCCAAAGTAATTACTTGCTTATCTTTATATTTAACAATGATCCTGAAAAAGTCCGATAGCTTTTCAACATAGGCTACCGCTTTTTCCTGGTCCTCCTCAATAACATTTATTAAGGTGTTAAAACTGTTAAACAAAAAGTGAGGGTTTACCTGACTTTTAAGCGTCTCGAACTCAAATTCTATTTTTTCTTTTTTCAACGCTTCTAATCTTCGTAGGCGATCATCTCTGTTTTTAACTAAAAAGAAAATGATGGTTAAAATTGCGACTATAATTAAAGCCCTGAAACCGTTTTGTTGCCAAAAAGGAGGTGTTATGCTAAAAGAAAAAGAGGCTTGCCTACTGCTGTAAAAATTTTTTTGTAGGCTGGTACGTACCTTAAACTCATAGTTGCCCGGAGCGAGATTGGGAAAAACAATTCGCCTATCTTTTGTATCCACCCAATTGGAGTTAAATCCTTCCAGTTTATATTGGTAATTTAAACGTGATGGGTCTGTAAACCATATCCCATTGTACTCAAATGCTAATGAGTTTTCATTGTGTCGAAACGTTGTTTTTGTTGTTTTTAAATTTGCGTTTGCGTACAATAATACATTGCCAATTTTAACTTCGGGAGGTGCAGGTAAGACATATTGGGATGGATCAAAAACCACAAGCCCTTTTTCTGTGCCCAACCATATTTTACCATCGGGTGCAGTGGCTGAAGCATTAAGGTCGGGGTTAATGTTGCCAAGATTATTTTCTGTACCTAAATAGTCTATTTGCCCCGTTAATGTATTTACAACATCCATTCCTCGTTTATGAATAAGCGCTACCCGATCATTATTAAGAGGACAAATGCTTGTAATAGATAATTCGCGCAACCCTTCATCAAGACCTAGTTTTTTTACACCCGTAGCAGAAATGATAACCACACCTTCATCAGCAACAGAAAAC
>JAYTNW010000018.1:0-6766 GCA_043748115.1 Bacteroidota bacterium
GGTATTTATCCGTTGCAAATAACCGATGCTATCGGATGCTCAATAGACACTTCTGCCAACATCACAAATCCAGACGCACCAATTATCAATCTTGATTCAATTGTTGACTTAAAATGTACAGGAGCATCAACAGGTGCAATATATGTTACCGTAACTTCAGGAACGCCTTCCTATGTGTACTCTTGGCAAGGCACCAGTCCGTTACAAACCACGCAGGATGCTTTTAATTTGTCTCAAGGAACCTACACCTTGATTGTGCGCGATACTGCAAATTGTACAGCAACGGCCACTTATACTGTAAACAATATCTACACACCAATATCCATTGTATTTTCGCTTACAGACCCTACTTGTGGAAACACGAATGGACAAATAACTGCCAATGTAGGTGGAGGTAACAACAACCTTTACCAGTATCAATGGAACGTTGCCGGTAACACTGCCACACTGACAAACTTATCGGCCAATACCTACACTGTTACCATAACCGATGGTTCGCAATGCACGCAAACTGCAATAGCCACCTTAAGTAACATAAGCGGAGCAACTATTCAGATAACAGACAGCACCAATGTAAGTTGCTTTGGCGGAAGTGATGGCTCCATCAACGCCTTAATTACAGGTGGCACCGGGCCATACACTGTTAGCTGGCAGGATAGTGTTACTTCGCCAATACGCACTGGGCTCTCTGCTGGAAACTACACCTTGACGGTAAAGGATGCCAATGGTTGTGTTACCATAAGAAATGTAGTACTCACAGCACCGTCAATTATTGTTGTAACCGCTAACCTGCCGCTAAGAAATCCCCCTTACAATACAAGCTGCAACGGAACCTTAGATGGAGAAATAAATCTCAATGTATCAGGTGGAACGCCATTCACTGCATCTGGTGTTCCGGTTTACTCCTATCAATGGTCTATAAGCGGTGCCACTTCATCATCGGTGGTTAATATTCCTGCAGGAACGTATAATGTAACAGTGCGGGACTCGTTAGGATGCTCCTACACCAATTCAATCTTACTCACAGAACCTCCATTAATTGATGCCGGATTAGGCGGCAATGTTTCTATCTGTGGGCTCGACTCAACACAGATATCCTCAGTTGCACCCGGGTATGGTGTCGGTAAGTGGTATTTAGTTTCAGGAATAGGGAATATTAAGAATGCCGACTCTGTTACCACAGTGGTAAAAAACCTGGCTACGGGAACTGCAATTTTTGCATGGGTTGTTACGGATGGCTACTGTTCCGACACCTCATTAACTTTGGTTACAGTAAAAGAAACCGTTTTCTCAGATGCAGGGATTGACCAAGATATTTGCAAAAACTCTTTAGTGCTTGCCGCTGTACCTCCTCAATTTGGAAGTGGTGTTTGGAGTATAATTAACTCTCCAAATGCACTGTTCACAAATGTAAATGCTGCAAACGCCCTTGTTAATGGCCTCACGCAAGGCAGCAACTTGTTTTCATGGACGGTTCAAAACGGAAATTGCACTGATATTGACACCGTAATTATAGAAGTGCTGAGCCCTGAACAATGCCTTGTTGACCTAGTGATGCCTAATGGATTTACACCTAACGGAGATGGCATTAACGATCTTTTTATAGTGAGAGGTCTGGATGATGAAACAAACAAACTGTCCATATTTAACAGATGGGGTAACCTTGTTTTTGAAAAAACAGGCTATCAAAACGATTGGGATGGCAAATCAAAAGCAGGAGACGATTTACCTGACGGAACCTACTACATTATTTTGAACGTCCCCTCTCGCAACACCGTATTAAAAAGCTTTGTAGATTTAAGAAGATAAACCGATGAGAACAATATTTACTGCCTTCTTTTTATTTATTTCTGCTGTGGCCTTCTCACAGCAAATGCCTGCTATATCACAATACATGTTTAACGGCCTTGTTTTGAACCCCGCTTACGCAGGTAGCAAACCATTTACCAGCGCAACTTTAATGGTGCGGAAACAATGGGCCGGCTTCAAGGGTTCACCCACTACGCAAACTGCCAGTATCCATGGTGCGTTAGAAAATAAAAAGGTAGGATTAGGACTGTTCATTAGCAACGACCATGCTGGTGTTACCAACAGAAATGACATGTATGGCAGTTACTCGTATCATATCGCCACCGGAAACGGACAGCTTGCTTTGGGTTTACAAGGCGGATTTTCCTATTTAAAATCTCTCGTGTCTGACCTAGAAGTGAACGATCCGAACGACCCTGTTTACGCAGTGAATACTGTGAGTAATGTATTACCAAACTTTGGTGCGGGTGCTTACTATTATTCAGAGCTTTTTTATGCGGGCTTCTCTGTACCTTCACTGCTAAGTTACAATCCCGACCAAAGTCTTTCGTTAGATATTGAAGGATCGCATCGCATCACGCGTCATTACTATCTCACTTCGGGCTATGTATTTTCGTTGGGTGAACAAGTAAAACTTAAACCATCAATACTGTTGAAATACGTAAAAAATGCGCCATTGCAACTTGATCTTAATGCCAACTTACTCCTTAACAACATTGTTTGGATAGGAGCTTCTTACCGCACCGGAGATGCCATTGCATTGATTGGAGAATATCAGTTAACCAAGAAACTAAGGATTGGATATTCTTTTGATTATACACTCACTAAACTAAGGAGTTATTCAGCAGGCTCGCATGAATTCATGTTAGGTTATGATTTCGGCTACCAAGTTCCAAAATTAAAAACCCCTCGCTACTTTTAATCTATGCGCAAAACCGGACTTCGACTCTCACTGCTTTTTTTTATTGGTATTTTTTGTGCTTGCGCCACCGTTAAATTGCGCACAGCAGACACCTATTACGACCAACTACAGTATGAAAAAGCAATTCCTTATTACGAAGAAATTATTCTAAAAAAATACTCTGATGATTTGCTTATTAAGTTAGCAGACTCTTACCGCAACATAAAAAACTACAAAAAATCAGAAGAGTTATACGGAAAGATCATACGCCTTAAAAGCGATCCCATTTACGAATATTTTTATGCTGAAGCCCTGATGCAAAACGGAAACTACACAGAGGCTAGAAAGTATTTCGAAAAATATCTTTTGTTAAACAGGAACGACACAAAGGCGCTCACACAATTAGCAAGTTGCGACTCAATATCCATGCTATTTAAAGACTCTTTGCTCTTCACCATTGATGTTCTTAAATTCAACTCTCCTGGCGAGTCCAATTTTTCACCGGTTTATTATCGTTCGGGCATTGCCTATGTATCTAACCGAAACCCTGAATCGAAAACCATAAGACAGAAGCCTGTTGTGGATGATTACAACCTATTTTACGCAAAAAAAACAGAGAATGGAAACTGGCTTGAGTCGGAGGTAATACGAGGAAGCGCAAACAGCATGTTTAATGAAGGTCCGTCCTCCTTCAACAAAGCTTATACAAAAATTTATATCACCAGAAACAGTAGTGATGGCAACAAAATTATTACCAATCAAAATGACGAAAACGTTATAAAAATTTATCAGGGAAGCACACAAGATGGTGAGTGGAACATAGATGGAGAAATGTCGTTTAATAACCCGGCATATAGTGTAGGGCACCCCACCATATCAACTGAGGGAAATGTAATGATATTTGTATCTGATATGCCGTGGGGATATGGAGGCACCGATCTTTATAGAACAGAAAATATAGGTGGCACCTGGACGAAACCCGTTAATCTTGGTAAACAAATAAATACCAGTGGAAATGAAATGTTTCCGTTTCTTACTAACGATTCCACGCTCTACTTTTCCTCAGAGGGAAATATAGGTCTAGGGGGGTTGGATATCTACAGGGTTCAGTTGAAAGGATTAAATGCTGAGAAACCTGAAAACCTGGGTTACCCAATAAATACTTCTAAAGATGATTTCGGGTTTATTTGTGAGGATGATGAAAACACCGGATATTTCAGCAGCAACAGAACAGATGATAGAGACAAAATTTTCTCTTTTCGCAAAAACCCTCCCATCATAACTTTATCGGGAAAAATATCTGAAAAAGCCAACGGAAAACCTGTAAAGAAAAGTGTATTAGAACTTAAATCATCAAAAGGCAGCATTGCCCTCACTACTGATGAAGCAGGGATGTTTAAAGCCACACTTGATAACAATACGGATTACAGTTTAATTGCGCGTGAAAAAAATTTCTTTGTAACATCAGCACAATTCTCAACAAAAGGATATAGAAAAGCTACAGAGGTGCAACAAAATTTTGCACTTGAAAAAGTGACCTATAATAAAGCTATAATATGGCGTGGCATTACTTTCGACAAAGGATCAGCATTACTAAAGAAAGAGACCAAGGCAGAATTGGATAAACTCTACGCCATTTTGCGTGACAATGCTGAAATAAAAATTGAATTGAGCTGCCATACGGATGCACGTGGAAATGACAGAGAGAATCTTTCGCTATCACAAAACCGTGCAGAGGCTGCTACTTCCTATCTATTTGGAAAAGGCATTGACAAAAGCAGGATAGAAGCAGTAGGTTATGGTTCCATAAAATTGCTTAACAACTGCGTGCGTGGTGTGCTTTGTTTAGAGGAAGATCATATGCTAAATGTGAGGACAGAAATCAAGTACCTTACATCAAAATAGCGGTTTTTTTATTTACCTCTAAGCCAAAGTATCGTATAGGAAACAATGTATAACGTTTCCGCAATGCATCTAACCAAACCATAAATTACTATATTAGCCATCTGTAAAAAATATTCTTTTTGAACATTTTAGGCATTTCGGCTTTCTATCACGACTCGGCAGCAGCCATAGTTAAAAATGGAAAAATAATTGCTGCTGCGCAGGAAGAACGTTTCACGCGTAAAAAACATGACCCTTCATTTCCAGTAAATGCAGCCCGCTTTTGCCTTGACTATGCCGGTTTAAGGATTGACGAATTAGATGCTGTTGTTTTTTATGACAAGCCATTACTAAAATTTGAGCGACTTCTCGAAACCTATTATGCGTTTGCTCCTAAAGGATTGCAATCCTTCACCAAGTCAATGCCGGTGTGGTTAAAGGACAAGATGTTTTTAAAACGACTTGTGCGTGAAGAATTGGAAAAGGTACATAGCTATGATGAAAAAAAATTAAAATTACTTTTCCCTGAGCATCACCTTTCACATGCAGCCAGCGCCTATTATCCGTCACCATACCAAGAGGCTGCAATTTTAACCGTTGATGGGGTTGGAGAATGGGCAACAGCCTCTATCTGTCATGGAAAAGGAAATAGCATCACCAATTTAAAAGAACTTCATTTCCCACATTCACTTGGGCTTTTGTATAGCGCATTTACGTACTATCTGGGTTTTAAGGTTAACTCAGGCGAATATAAACTGATGGGGTTGGCACCGTATGGCAATCCTGATGGAGAAAACACAAAGAAGTATCTTAAGTCCATTTATAGTGAGCTGGTGGATGTTAAGGAAGATGGATCTATATGGCTTAACCAAGAATATTTTAATTATGCTACCGGATTACGAATGGCAGTTGACGATAAATGGGAAAAACTGTTTGACTTTGCATTACGCGCTCCTGAAACGAATATTGAACAACACCATTGCGACCTTGCGTTAGCCATTCAGCAAGTTACTGAAGAAATAGTTTTTAAGATGGCCGCAGAAGCTAAACGCTTAACGCAATCTGATAATCTCTGTTTGGCCGGAGGAGTTGCCCTCAATTGTGTTGCCAATGGTAAACTGTATCGCAAAAAAATATTTAAAAACATTTTTGTTCAACCTGCTGCTGGTGATGCAGGTGGAGCATTAGGCGCTGCACTGGCTGTTTATTACATTTATTACAATAAAACACGTGTGTTGAGTGGAAATGCAGATGAGATGGCCGGCTCTTTTTTAGGGCCTGAAAACTCGTCCGTAGAAATAGAACAAATGGCACGTAAGTACAATGCCACTTTTCATAAATACGATGCTAAAGAAGAGATGTGCAGTAAAGTTGCATCACTGCTATCAGATGGCAAAGTGGTTGGTTGGCACCAAGGGCGAATGGAATTTGGCCCACGTGCGTTGGGTTGCCGCAGTATTTTAGGTGACCCAAGAAATAGTGGAATGCAAAAAAAACTAAACCTAAAAATAAAATATCGCGAAAGCTTCCGACCTTTTGCTTCATCTGTTTTGGCAGAAGATTGCAGCACATATTTTGATCATGATACCGCTTCGCCTTACATGTTAATGGTTGCAGATGTTGTAAAAGAAAGGCAAAAGCAATTACCCTCAGATTATAACGCATTACCTTTAATGGATCGCCTCTATGCGCCAAGAAGCGATGTGCAAAGCATTACTCATTTAGATTTTAGCTCACGAATACAAACTGTGCATGAGAAAACAAACAAGATTTATTATAATTTGATTAAAGCCTTTAAGGACCAAACAGGATATGCACTATTGGCAAACACAAGTTTTAACGTTCGAGGAGAACCTATTGTGTGTACCCCGGAGGACTCGTATAGATGTTTTATGCGCACCGAAATGGATTACCTGGTGATTAATAATTATTTATTCTCAAAAATAGAACAGCCGGAATTTAAAGACAAAGGTGACTGGAAATCAGAATTTGAATTGGATTAAAAAAATATATTATAAATTAATATTTGAAAGTAAACTAAAGTAAGTTTGCATCAACAGTGTTGCAAAATACATGAAACTGTATCACATGGAATTTTTACAAGATCTTTTTAGATTTATTGTTGCAAGAAAAAAATTTTGGTTAGTCCCACTTATTATTGTGTTGCTACTC
>JAYTNW010000019.1:0-7514 GCA_043748115.1 Bacteroidota bacterium
CAAAATTCCTTGACGCCTGATAGACCTTTAACTTTTGATGATTTAGCTTTAGAAACATTGTTGTGAATTGTCAATGGTGAATTACTAGTGTTAGTTGTATAATACGTAAATAAGCAAAAATGAATAATGAATTAGCCATTCACAATTCACGATTGCCCATTCACTAATGTTCATGACCATGTGCGGGCATGGTGCCGCTGGCTTGCGTTAGCTTGATTTGGTACGCACCTTTTGTTACCACGCGTTCACCTTCCAGTACACCTGAAAGGAGTTGAATATTTACTCCATCGCCTGCTCCTGTTTTTACTTCACGTTTCTGAAAACTTTCTCCTTCCATTTGTACATATACATAGAAGTTGCCCTGTTCTTCAATTAAAGATGTAACAGGTATTACTAAAGCAGAAGGTATGGAAGAAGATTTGAGATACACTTCGGCAACTGAGCCCGGAATGATTGTGCCTGAATTATCTATTTCAAATACTATTGGTAAAAACGGTGCGTTGACAGCAGCACTTTTACCATAAGACACTACTTTGCCATTAAGTTGTGTTGTGCTGTACACACTATCGCTTTCTGTCGTTTTGAAATTTGCTGTGCTGATATTGGCAAGCCTGTTAAAATACTTTTGAGAAACATTTGCCTGTAACAATAGTCGCTTATTTTTTGAAATGGTTGCCAGCGGAGTTCCTGCTTCGACCATCTGCCCTTCGGATACAAATATGTTTTTAATGTAGCCGCTAATGCCAGCCTGCACAGCCTGTCCTTTTGCAGAATAATTTTTTGCAAAGGAGTTGTAGATTGCCTGTGCATTTTCATAGTCGGCTTTAGATTGTTCGAACTCTTTCTGAGAAACAATTTTATCCTTCAATAATTCAGATGCGCGTTGCCATGAGGCTTTTGCTTTTTCGTAGTTGGCTTTTGCTTCCTTGAAAGTTGCATCCAGATTGCCTTGTGCAAAATCACCACCTTCTACGGTAAAGAGATTAGTTCCGGATGCGACAGCAGACCCTACAATAGTTTTGTTACCACTGAATATAACTACACCATGCGCTTTGGCAGTGACCAGAATTTCGTCACCGGGAGCGGAGATAATTTGCCCGCTGGTTTTAATGACATCATTAAACGGTTGCTTAATGACAGAAGTGTTAGCAAATTCAACCTTCCATGCTTGTTCTTTTAAGTAAGTAATGTCACCGCTGCCAGATTCTTCGGGCTGATCATCCATTGCGGTTTTTTCATCAGGATATACTTTTACATTGTCAATTATTATCTGATCAATAAATGTGGATGTGACAATGTCAAATATTAATTTACCTGTACCAGCCAGAACCGGTTGTAATGACAAACGATAGATGCCGGGAACAGCAGGTGCAGCTGATGTTTGTTTTATGCCTTTGTCATTTAAGATTAAACTTACAGTAACGGAGCCCTGGATAAGAGGTAAAAATTGCGGCCCCAGAACTGTGAGGTGTGTTGTAAACTTTGAGACATTGCCCACGACCAATGGTTTGAACTCAACAAATAATTCTGACTTGTCAGAATACAATGTGTAAGCAAGCGGTTCTAGGCCATGCTCGTGACCATGCTCTTGAGTTTTGCTTTTACAGCTAACCAGTATTGCAATAACTATTATTGCTGAAATGAACTTGTTCATTGATGTTGATTTTAGTTATTTAACGAATATGTGGTTGATCATGACCGTCATGGGTGTGTTTATGCTCATGTTCTGATCTGTTAACTGAAGAATCAACCGGAACAGTGAATTCTTCCTGCTTCTTATCTGAGGTTTTTTTATGGTCGTTGTGAACACTTCCATCCTCATGGACATGTGTCCCCTTTTTGTCATCATTTACTTTGTTACTACCTGAGCAGCCTGCAAAAAATACAGTTGCTGAAGCAATGAATATGAATATCTTTTTCATTGAAATGTTGTTAAGACTAATAAATAAAATAATTAATAAACAGAATTTCATTCGCACTGTAAGTGGGAATGAATAAAGATTGCCTGGATACAATCAATTAAAACGCTTAAGCGACAGGAGGTGCCCTTAGCCCATGGGAATGAGCAAAAGCGAGATTGTAAACAATAGTATCTACTACGTAATAATATGCAGGAGATTTTTTTAAAATCCCTGAGATTGAAAAACTACCGGTAAGGATAGCGAGGCTTAATACCAATTGCTTTGAAAAACTATTGCTAACAGAATGACCGGTTGTTGAGAAGCCATCTATAGGGTGCTCGAGGTTGCTAAGAAACAAATCCTTTGCGTGACCTTCCGATTGTTCGCCATCATGTGTATGCATACCATTGTGAGCCTCGGTATGGTTGGAATGATGATGGTCATTACTGTGTTCGTGATGATGATGGGGAATGATGTTATGCGCCAACAATATTGCATAAGCAATACTCAGTAAAAAGAATGCTGTGCGTTTTTTAAACATCGTTTGCAAAGCTAAATAATAAAAAACATAATGCCAAGTACCCAAAGTTAGATTTCATTTGTTGTGTCAATCTAGTATGTCGGAGGTGCTGGACACGTGAAATGAAAACCGTCATAACAAACTTTGTACAACAGTGATTAAATTGCTCTTGGTGTCTAGCAACACAAAATTCATTTTGGCTCAAGGGTTCACTTTCCAATCGCCCAGTGGGATGTTTGCTTAGCTGGTTATCTAATAATAATTGATAAAGTCCTTCAATATCGTCAGTTCCGAAATATATCTGTCAATAGTTTTTATTGGGGGCGGCAAGTTTCTTAAACTCAAAAAATTGGACTCCAATTTAAATCGAAAGTAAGACGAGAAAAGAGAGTTCCTTTGTTTTAGTGTATGGGGCGATAAATATGGAAGAAAGAAGGGATGTTACAGGCCGAGATTACGACCCAATTCTGATCACTAAAAAAATGAGTAGCCTTTGCGCGATGTCGCATTAGTGTTGTACGGAATTTATGGGCGTGTTTTTAATGATAAGGTGGACAACAGTGCGAGACATTTGCGCCAGTAGAAGAGTTTTATACTATTGCTCAAGCGCGTTATAAAAAACAAATTCCGGAAGCAGTTACGCATTCCGGAATTACCAAATAATCAAAAAAATTATTAGTCAACCCTGTCGTGCAGGAAGTTGTTGTTTGGGCGCAGTTGGTGGCGATTTTCTCCTTCGTCATTTAAGCTGTAACGTGAAAGGTTGTTTTGCTCGGATGACAGAACATTTTCCAGTTTAATGTTTTTGCGTTTGTAAGCAGGCTCTTTTTCCAGATCAGTGAGCATATTAGGATTGTTTACTCGGTAGCTGATCTGTTTCATTTTTTCGATACGATCACGCGTGCGTTTGTAAATATCTTCTTCTGTGGGGTTGTTAGCTGCTGCTGTAGCTGCGTCAGGATAAACAGTTTTGCCAATGTTTAACGTTGGTGAAGGTTTTTCAAACACGATGGTGTCTTCCGGTTTCTGTTCTGTTGCCGGAGTTTCTTCAATTTCATCTTCTAATTTGTGAACCACTACGTTTGGAAAATCACTGAACTCAAAGGTGCGATCCTCCACTCTGCTTTCCTCATCATCTGTTACGTTTAATGACGGGTTGTCACGAAAATAATCAACGGAGGTAATGGGTGGCGCTTCGTCAATAATGGTTTTAAGTACGGGCTCGTTAAATAAAGGCTCTTGTTTCACTTCTTCTTGTTGTATAGGCTCAAGTGAGGGAGCAGGTGTTTTATAAATATCGTACACTACTTTTTCAGGTGCTTTGGCTACGTGTTCTTTTTGTTTGATCTCATTTGTTTTGAAACCGGTTGCTATGATGGTTACTGAGAGTTTATCACCCAATGTTTCATCAGTACCTACACCCATGATGATCTCTGCGCTCTGGCCGGCTTTCTCCTGAATAAAATCAGTGATATCGCCCATTTCGTCCATGGTAATTTCGTCACCACCGCTGGTAATGTTAAGCAGAATGTAACGTGCTCCTTCAATGTTATTGTCGTTTAACAAAGGAGAGTCAAGCGCCAACTCAGCCGCACGAATGGCGCGGTTATCGCCCGATGCTTGCGCAGCCCCCATAATGGCTACACCACTGTCACGCATAACGGTTTGCACATCTGCGAAGTCAACGTTGATGTGTAATGTTACACTAATAACCTCGGCAATAGATTTGGCAGCAGTAGCCAACACATTGTCAGCATACCCAAAAGCGTTGGTGAGTTTAAGGTTACCATGTATTTCGCGCAACTTGTCATTGCAAATGATAAGAAGGGTGTCAACATTTCTCTTTAGCTCTTCGAGGCCAAGATCGGCTTGCAGTTTGCGCTTGCGGCCTTCAAAACCAAAAGGCACCGTAACAATGCCAACGGTGAGGATGCCCATCTCTTTGGCTACTCCTGCAATGATTGGCGCAGCTCCTGTACCGGTACCGCCACCCATGCCTGCTGTGATAAAAACCATTTTGGTGTTATCGCGCAAAATATTTTTTAGCTCATCAATGTTTTCAATGGCCGATTGCTTTCCAACTTCAGGAATAGAACCAGCTCCGCGACCTTCTGTAAGGCTGGTTCCTAATTGTATTTTACGCGGCACCGGGCTCATTTCAAGTGCCTGGGCATCGGTGTTGCACACTATAAAGTCAACACCTTTAATGCCGCCTTTGTACATAAAATTTACGGCATTGCTACCGCCTCCTCCTACTCCAATCACTTTAATGATGGAGGGTTGTTCTTTGGGCATAAATTCGAAATTCATAATATATATTTTTTTTGATTATTGGTAGTGTTTAGTAGTGGGAAAATAGTTGTAGGTAGTGGAATATTTTTGGTTGATTATATAGTACTCCGCATAATTTTTAAGGTGCGTGATTCAAATCTATCAATTGCTTATATCATTTTATCGTCACTGTCGTCAGTAAATATTTTTTTTGTGCTGTCAAAAAAACTGCTGAACCAAGTTCCTTTATGTAGTACACGATCATCAGGTTTAATTTCTTTGTTTTTCATCCTTCTTTTTTCAAACTCGTTTAATCCTTTTATCACCAAGCCCACACCGGTAGCAAACATGGGGCTTTTTGTTTCTTCAGCCCCTTTGGCCAAATGTTCATTAGGATAACCAATGCGTGTATCCATACCGGTTATATACTCAATTGACTGGGTGATATGTCTTAATTGTGAGCCTCCACCTGTAACAACAATACCTGCAATAAGCTTACGTTCGAAACCGGAAGATTTTATCTCGTAGTACACGTGTTCAATAATCTCATCCATGCGGGCCTGGATAATGCTGGCAAGATTTTTTACTGATATTTCCTTAGGTTCACGACCACGTAATCCCGGAATGGAAACAATTTCATTGTCTTTCATTTGGCTGGCTAATGCAGAACCAAATTTTATCTTTAACAGTTCAGCTTGATTGCGGATAATGCTACACCCTTCTTTAATATCATCAGTAATAACGTTACCACCAAAAGGAATAACGGCCGTGTGTCGGATGATGTTGTCCTGAAAAATGGCCACATCTGTGGTACCACCTCCAATGTCAACCAGCACAATACCGGCTTCTTTTTCTTCATCGGTAAGCACGGCTTCTGCACTGGCCAGAGGCTCAAGGATAAGGTCAATAGGATTTAATCCTGCTTTGTCCACACACTTGTTAATGTTGTTGGCAGCAGTCATAAGTCCGGTAATGATGTGGCAATTTGCTTCTAATCGAATGCCTGACATGCCAATAGGTTCTTTAATTCCCTGCTCGTTATCAACAATAAATTCCTGCGGGATCACATGAATGATCTCTTCTCCGGGAGGCATGGCCAATTTATACATATCATCAATTAACGCGTCAATATCGCGCTGGCCAATCTCATCATGGGTGCTATTGCGTGTAATCATACCACGGTGCTGCAAACTTTTGATGTGCTGCCCGGCAATACCCACATGCACGGCCTTAATGTTAACTCCGCTCTTAGCTTCCGCTTCGGCTACGGCCTGTTTTATAGAGGCTACTGTTTTTTCAATGTTGGCCACCACACCTCGGGTAACACCCACTGACTCTGCGCGACCCATACCCAAAATCTCTATTTTGCCGAATTCGTTCTTACGGCCTACAATAGCTGCAATTTTTGTGGTACCTATGTCAAGCCCTACAATAATTTCGTTTCCTGTAATATTTTCTGCCACGCAGTGTTAGTTTTATGAATGTGATTTAAAATCCTTTTTTCTGCAAACCACCTGTCCTTTAAATTTCAGGTTGATGAGATCATACTGCTCCCATCCTGTTGCGCTCAACCCTTGGGCATAAACCGCCCTTAACCTCTGTAACTTGTCCTCTATATCAGAAATATCGCCCAGCAAAATCACGTGGTCACCTAAGCGTGACACCAGTTCGATTTCTTGGTTGTTGTTCACATAAATTTGCTCAAACATGGAGTCCCACAAAGTATCAGCGGAAATGCGTTTTGCAAGATTATACACTTGGTCAATGGTGCGCAAGGACAACACGGTATCTTTTTTCTGTGCCGCATAAAATGCAGAATCGTGTACTTGCTTTTGCACATAATTATCGAAAATGGCACCTGAAGCTACCATCACCGGCTCTGCAAATTTTTCTGACAAAGGCATAAATTTTCCTTGTTCGTCAATGTAAAAACTTTCGTCTTTTGAGTTTATGATGCGCAGCAGAGGAGTACGTTGTTTTACATCCACATGAAGCCATCCATCAATGGTTGAATATACTTCGGCTTTAAAAACGTAAGGATTGGAGTCCATAATTTTTTCCAACACATTTATGTTAATATCGCCCATGCGTTTGCCCAAAACCTTATTCGTTTTTTGGCGAATAATTTCCATTACATCATTGCGGTCAATAAAGCCTTTTATGTTTTCATCTTCAATGTTAACCTTTACCCCTTTACACACCACCTGACTGTTTTGCTTTCCTGCAAAACCCATCAAAACCAGCACAGTACCGGCCACCATTACCCATGCTGAGACGGTGAGAATGTTCTTTACTTTAGGATTGATCTTCATTTGAAACGTTGCAGGAAAGTGACTAAACCAAGTTGACGAATTTACAAACCATATCAGGCCAAAATTCAGCTATCTTAAGGAGTTGTTAAGGATTTTGCTAACAGTATTTTTTTAATAGGCTCTACCAAAGCATCAATATCTCCAGCGCCTAAAGTTACCAGCACTTCAAAGGTTCCACCGCTTATGTAATCCAACATTTCTTGCTTGGTAAGGAGTTTTTTATCGGAGGTTGTAATTTTATCAAATATTATTGTGGAAGTAACCCCTTCCATGGGAAGCTCGCGTGCCGGGTAAATATCAAGCAGTATCACCTCATCGAGCAACGACAGGCTAGTGGCAAAGCCATCGGCAAAATCGCGGGTGCGCGAAAACAAATGAGGCTGGAAAATGCCTGTTATTTTTTTACCTTCATAAAGTTCTTTCACTGATGAAATGGCAGCTCTTAGTTCTTCCGGATGGTGGGCATAATCATCAATAAAAACAATATCCTTGTTTTTGATGTGTGTATCA
>JAYTNW010000020.1:0-3014 GCA_043748115.1 Bacteroidota bacterium
GCGATTAGAAATTTTCGGAGAGCACAACCTCATGAACCTTAACGGGGCAAAAAGTATTTGCAACTGTTTAGGCATTGGCGATGATGATTTTTACAATGCCATCCAAAGCTTTAAAGGGGCTGCAAGGAGATTGGAAAAACTGGCTTCTTCTGATAATGTATCCGTGTTTAAAGACTTCGCCCATTCCCCGTCAAAATTGAAAGCGACAATACAGGCTGCCGCTATACAGTTTCCTTTGCGAAAATTAATAGCTTGTATGGAACTACATACTTTTAGCAGCCTTAACGAAAATTTTTTAGAGGAATATCTTCGTTGCATGGATCAGGCAACAGAAGCATGTGTGTACTTTAACCCACACACTATTGAGCATAAAAAGTTAAAACCAATAACTATTGAGCAAGTGAAAAAATCATTCGGCAGGGACGATCTTAAAGTATTTACCTCCTCTGATGAATTGCAGAAATGGCTGTTTGCTCAGTCGTATGAAAACAGTGTTTTGTTGATGATGACTTCAGGAACTTTTGATGGAATGGATTTAAAGAAATTGGCAGAGCAAGTAATCATCAAGTAAAAGTAATACGAAAGCTAAACAATTTTTTCCTGCAAAGCTTTGGTAACAGCCTCAACAGCGCTGTGCACCTGTAGTTTTTCGTAGATGTGTTTAACGTGGGTGTTAACCGTAGCGTAGGAGATGAAGCATTTTTCGGCAATCATTTTGTAACTAAGTCCTTGAACAAGGTAGGAAAGAATTTCTGTTTCTCTTTCGCTGAGGTTAAACTTTTCTTTGGTGCTAATGCGGGCCGGATGGTTAACTAAACGCAATACCTGCTTAGCGACAGATGGAGACATAGGTGCGCCACCTTCGGTTACTTCAATGATGTTATCAATAAGTTTTTGAGGAGCAGTTTTTTTTAAGATATATCCATCCGCCCCACCACAAATAGCTGCAAAAATTTTTTCGTCATCTTCAAACACGGTTTGCATGATGATTTTTACGGCAGGATATTTTTTCTTCACAAGTTGCAAGGCTTGTATGCCATTAACATGTGGCATGTCAATATCCATCAGCACAACATCAGGTTGACTTTCATGAATGTCTTTTAAAACATGCAAGCAATTTTCAAATGTGCCCACGCAGTTCAATTTTTCTGATGAATTAATGAGCAACTGCAAGCCGGTTCTCAAGCTCTTGTTGTCGTCAAAAACGGCTACTTTTACTTTCATAGTCACAAATATCTTAATTTCATTGGACACCTGAACATCACTATTGTTAATGATTTAATGTTCAAACGAAAGATTAATGGTTGTTCCTTTCCCTGGTTCGCTAAGAATCTCAATGGTGCCTTTTAATTCACTGGCTCTTTTTTTAATATTAAACAATCCGTTTCCTCTGAAATCTTCTTTTTGCAAAAAACCTTTACCATCATCAGCAATAATTAGGTTCAACAAGTTTGCCTTCGGATAAAAATAAACGCTTACATTTTTACAGCCGGAATGTTTGGCGGCATTGTTAATACTTTCTTTAAAAATAAGGTAAAGATTTTTGCGATCTTCCATTTCTAAATTATAATGCATCAGCGAGTCACTGATATCAAAATGAAGGGTACAATTTTTAGCTTCTAAAACCTCAACGGCAAAGGCTCTCATTCGGTTAATGATATTTGCAAACGAGTCGTTACGTGTATTAATTGCCCACACAATGTCGCTCATTGCTTCCATCATATTGGTTGTGCTTTCTGTTATTTGCGCAAGCATACTTTTGGCTTCAGGAGCTTTTTCTTCCACTATTTTTCCGGCCACCTCACTGTAAAAAGAAATGCTTTGCAGGGTAGAGCCAATTTCATCATGCAAATCACGGCCAATCCGGTCACGAACGGCTTGCAGCCTTAACGTTTGATATAAACGATAACGATACCAACCGTAAACTCCTGCAATAACAATAAAAAGCAACAAACTTCGGAACCACCAAGTGTTGTACCACGGTGTGGCAATAAAAAAACTTAAGCTGGTGCCTTTCTCGTTCCACACTCCATTGGCATTGCAACATTTTACCCGAAACGTGTATTGGCCAGGGGAAAGATTGGCGTAATTTGTAAAGCGTCTTTTGTCGCAGTAAATCCAATCTTTATCCAGCCCCTTCAATTGGTAGGCGTATTGATTTTCTTCGTTACGTACATAGTTAAGTGCCGCAAACTGAAACGAAATATAATTTTCATCAGCGGTTAAATTAATGATGGAGCCGGTTACAGGTTTTTGATTTTCTTGAACTTTAAATTCCGTGATAACGATATCAGGGATGTAAGAAAAAGTTTGAATAGAGTCTGGATAAAAAATATTTAGCCCGTTAATGCCACCAAAAGCCAATTCGCCTGTGGATAGTTTACATGCAGCATTGGTGTTGTATTCATAGTTTTGAATTCCATCTTTGAGAGAAAAGTTGCGAACGTTATTTTCAATAGGATTAAACCGACACAGCCCTTTGTTGGTTCCAAGCCATAGATTGTTTTTGTTGTCAGATAAAATGGTATAAACAGAATTATCAGGCAAGCCATTTTTTGTGGTATAAGTTTTAAGTTGCCGAGTAAGTTCGTTATATGCGTAAAGCCCGCTTCCGTTTGTGCCCATCCATAAAACTGAATTTTTGTCGAAACAAAAGGCGCGAACATCGCTGATGGGATTATTTGAACCATTAAAATTTAAGGGTAATAATTTTTTGCTGTCATAATTATAAATATACACACCGCTTTGTGTACCAAAATATATTTCCTGTTTGGAATTTTCTATGATATCAAACGTAATGTTGAAAATTAAATTTTCGTTGTTAAGTGTGGTGCTGTTAAACGATTCAAAAAAAGTTTTTTCGGGATTGGAAAAATCTATTTGCGACACCTTTGTTCGAAGAATGGTATTGTCTGAAGCCCCAATCCATAAAAATCCTTTGGAGTCAATTAGCATAGTTCGCACAGAGGCTACAGATTTACCTTGAGGATCGGAAAGCGGGAAAAATTTTGTGA
>JAYTNW010000021.1:0-7419 GCA_043748115.1 Bacteroidota bacterium
CTGTTTGAACTGATTTATAAGTGCCTGCAGTAGTCACATTAAGAGTTTGCGAATTTTCACCGGGAATAACAACACCGTTACGTTGCCATACATAAGAAACTCCGGAAAACGAATTGGCGGTTAACAATAGAGAACCACCCGTACAAAAAGAGGCAGGAGGAGTATAGCTAATAACAGGTGCAGGATTGCTTATAAAACTCACCACAATACTATTGGAAGTACCGCTGCAACTGCCGCCTGTAACAATACAGTAATAAGTTCCTTTTGTTCCTACATTAAGCACAGAAGATGTAGCTCCTGAGATAGCAACTCCACCTCTATACCATTGATATGTAACTCCGGCACCTACTGGAGCGCTTAACACAGAAACAGAACCCGCACAAACGGTTGCAGATGGAGAAGCAGATATGGTAGCCCCTCCGCCATTTGCTTGCACATTTGCCGAAACTGCAGAACAACCATTGGCATTTGTTTCCACCACTGCATAATTGCCAACTGCATTGACAGAAAGTGTAGAGGCCGTTGCACCGGAAATGGGTGATCCACTAGAAAGCCATTGATAGTTAAAACCGCTGCCGGTGTTAGCTGATAGCAGCACGCTTCCGCTACAAATACTCACAGGCCCTGCAGGGGTTACGGATGAAGTAGGAAGTGGGTTTACCGTTATTGTTTGAGTAATTGTATTAACACAAAACCCACTGCTGTAAGTGTAGGCAATAGTATGTGTGCCCACACCAGCCACTGAAGGGTTAAAGGTACCACCGGTTACCCCATTGCCGCTGTAAACACCTCCAGCAGGTGTTGCTCCATTTAATGCAAACGCAGGTGCGGTACTGCAAACGGAAGTTAAAGAAGGAAAGGTTAAAGCCTGATCACACTGCTTCAAGATCCTAAACTGGTCAAGGGTAAGCGGATTGGGTAGCGTGTTGTCAATAAATTTAGCGTCAAGGGTATCACCATGAATATCTATCACCATTGATCCGTAGGACGTATTATTATAGGAATACATGGCTTCATGGGGCCAGCCGGAAGATACGCCTTCAATAATTCCTGATACTCCAACCACAGCATAAACTGTTCCGTTGAAGTTAGAAGAAGCTGCCTTAACATAAGGTGCAGCCGGTGCACCACCACCTCCATTTATTTTGTTGGCATTAGTAAAAGTACTTTCCATGCCGAAATGATCCTTAATTAAAAACGTTCTTTCATAATTATGGCTATGGCCGCATAGCACCAAATCAACTTTATATTGTTCAATGATTGGATTAAAGTTGGTACGCATTTCTATCAACTGCGATTCTGTATCAGAATTGTGGCTACCCATACTGTAAGGCGGGTGATGAAAATAAATAACAGTCCACTTTTGGGTGTTTGCCGCTAAATCGCTTTGAAGCCATGTTTGCATTGCTCCTCCATTGATACGAAAGGATGCTGTTGTAGATTCTAGAACAACAAAATGAATGTTTGCATAATTGTAAGAGTAATACGCTTTTGTTCCTGAGGCCACACCACCTGCTTCACCAGCAGTGGGAAAGTTAAACATATCATAATAAGGGCCTGATTGAGTAGTTGCACTCGAAGCCACCAAATCATGATTACCTGCAGAAGGCCATACTACGGTTTGCTTTAATATTTTCTCGTAATGGTTAGTAAAAACTTTTGTTTGGTATTCACCATCAGTACCGTCATTATAAGCATTATCTCCCAGCCATAACCAAAGATCAGTGTAGGTAGAACCAGTATAGTTATAGTAAGCATCTCGCACTTGATTTTGTTCTACGCTATTAAATCCCATATCACCTGTTACCCATAAACGAGTAGGTTTAACAGAAGCAACAGCCGGAGGTGTTACAAAAAAGTTTTCCGTTTGATTATATTGCAAGGTGGCCGCAGATGTTGCCACAGCATAATAATATTTGGTATTTGGACTAAGACCCGTTAACTGTAGCGAGTGATCAATCACCGAGGAGGCGTTGGTAGCGGTGAGGTTTAACAATGCAGGATTGGTTCCATAGTTCACTTTAGAATCAGCAGCCACATCTGTTCTCCATCTAACAAAAATACTGTTAGGGGTAGCCATGCTCAAATAAGCTCCTCTAGAAACGACAGGCAGCGCGGCTTCGGTTCCGATGAGGCTTAGATCAAAGCTAACATCAGAACTGCCTACGGTGACCTGATGGATTTCCACAGCAATCACATTGTTTCCATTTACAAAAAACGATGCAGGAATACTGGAAGTTAAAAAAGTTTGTCCATCATCAGAAGCATCGGCTGCGGCAAGTGTATTAAACACCACAGCACCTGAACCTACATTATTACGCCATGCTTCCACACCGTTAATATAAACCACAACACCATCATCACGCTTAACGTTTAAACTAAAGTTGGTAAAGGCCGCAACACTTGTGATGTTTATTGATTTTCTGAAATAGGAAGTGATGTATTTATTTGACGAACTTGGCCCGAATGAAATTACGGTAGCCTCATCTCCTTCACCATACCCCAACTGCGCATTTCCGTTGGCCCATGAGATGTCGTTAAAAGCTGCATCCCGCCAAGCTGTTCCTTGGTCGGTTCCATTGTCAAGATATTTCCATGATGTACCAGCGCTAATCAATGTTTGATCGGCTTGAGCAGCAAAAAAAGCGGTCAGAAACAAAAAAGTAAAAATTCTTCTCATTTAAAATTTATTTAGTCGTGCAATATATACCAAAGTCGTGCGCAAGAGAAGGAATTTTTGGTGAAAAGTTGCGCCTTTCTTACAATATTTCCGCCACTGTAAAAGTGCTTCCACCTATGAAAATAAGGTCTGCCGGGCCGGCCTTTTTCTTAGCATGAATAAACGCCTGTTTTATTGATGCATAAACATTACCCTGAAGTCCAAAGCTTACCGCATTGTCTTTCAACACAATAGCATCAAGGGCGCGTGGTATGTTGGCCTGTGAAAAGTAGTAGATTGCCTCTTTGGGCAATAAGTTAAGGATTGAGGAAATATCCTTGTCGGCAACCATGCCAAGTACTATATGAAGCTGATCATATTTAATGCTGTTAATTTGGCGAACGACCTCTTTTATTCCGTCAATATTATGGCCTGTATCAGCAACAATCAGTGGTTTTTTCCCCATCACCTCCCAGCGACCTCTGAACCCTGTCAAACTTTTAACCTTTTCAAGACCATTTCTTACAGCCGATATGGGCAGTTTATAACCGGCTTGCTGCAGTTGTTCGACTACATTAAAAACAGTTAAAATATTTTTCTTTTGGTAGTTTCCGGCCAATTCAATCTTAACTTGTTTTGCATACAAAACGCCTTCGCGATGTATGTCCATGTGCATAAACGCTACACTTTGTTTTACGTTTTTAATTGAAAATTTTTCCTCCGCAAAGGACAATGTCGCTTTTAATTCTTTAGCCTTCTTTACAAAAACGGATTGAATGTTTTTCTGTTTCTCACCAACAATCAAGGGTACGTTATGCTTAATAATTCCTGCTTTCTCCAGTGCAATTTTACTTAGCGTATTGCCAAGCAGGTTGGTATGATCCAATCCAATGTTTGTAATGACAGAAAGCATTGGTGTTACTATATTGGTGGAGTCAAGCCTTCCACCTAGGCCGGTTTCTATAATGGCAACATCTACCTTACAGTACCTGAAATAATCAAAAGCCAGCGCTACTGTCCATTCAAAAAAAGATGGCTCTATTTTTTCGAAGGCGGATTGATGTTTTTGCACAAAAGCGGACACGTATTTTTTGGAGATCAGATGTCCATTCACGCGTATCCTCTCCCTAAAATCTTTTAAATGAGGCGATGTGAATAGCCCTGTTTTATAACCGGCCGACTGCAAAATGGCGGCCAGCATATTAGATGTAGATCCTTTGCCGTTGGTGCCTGCAATGTGTATGCTTGGAAAACTTAGATGGGGATGGCGAAGTAACACATCAAGCGCTATACTATTACTTAAATCCGCTTTATAGGCTGCTGAGCCAATGCGGTGAAACATTGGAAGTTTAGAAAATAAATAATCTAGTGTTTGAGCGTATGTCATTGAACCAAAAACACAAAGGTAATGGTACCTCGTTGTTCTTCTACTCCTTCGGGGCTTGTATTGAACTTAGCCCTAAAAGCGGCCTCCTTTGCTTTGCGGTATAAATTGGTGTTGGTGGTGGTTGATCCTCTTGCACCTGGTACTGCGTCAATCACTGTTCCGTATTTATCCACTTTAATGGCCACCACCACTTTCCCTGTTTCCTGTGAATTGTCGCTTAATGTTGGCCTCACACGCACGCTTCTACCTCCTAAGTCATAAGAAAAACCAGGGCCTTTGCCACTGCCTTTTCCGGGACCTTGCCCATCTCCATCGCCTCCGCCACTGCCATTACCACCTTGCCCTTGGCCTTTGCCATTGTAAATAGAGTTAGGATCACCATCGCGCGAGCCTTGATCACCGGCTGCTACTGTGCCTGTACCTTGTGAAGAAGAACTATTCTTTTTACCCGGATACAATGCTTCGGCATTTACCTTAGGCACCACAGGTTCAACCTTTTTAACAACAGGCTTGGTGGGTGGAGTTATAACCGGTTTGGACACCGGTTTTGTTTTTTCCTTTTTCTCTTCAATTGCTGAGCTTTCTTCTGTTTCCTGTGTATTAAATGTTTCTTGCCTTATAGCCTGCACAGGTTGTGTTTCGGGTTGAACTGCGGGGTTATCCGAAACATTGTCAGATTGAGGCTGCAGGTCACCGGAAGAAATTTCTACAAAGCCAATATTAGATGACTCTGCACCACCGCCACCACCAAAAGGAGGAATTTGTGTTGACATGACAAAATACCACAGCAAAAAAAGTATCACTGCGTGAATCAGCAAGGTTAGCAACAACGAGTTTCTTCTAATGGCAATATTCACAATTTCTTATTTTACGGTGTTTGTGGCCAACACCATTTTAATTTTATTGCGTGCGCCAATGTCCAGCAAATCCACCAAACCTTGTACCTGCACAGCCTTATCTACCTTTAAAATAGCGGTTGGGTCTTCCTGCCCGGCCAACTGCGCAAGGATTACACTTTCTAGCTGATCAAATGTTACCATATCGCTGTTAACGGCATACTGCATATCGGCAGTTACAGAAATTGTTACCGGATGCTTAACAGCAGGCTTGCTGGTTTTTGCATTGGGTAGTAACAATTTTAAAACATTGGGAGTTGCCATAGTGGATGTAATGAGAAAAAACAACAACAGAAAAAACATAATGTCGTTGAGCGAACCCACAAACACTTCTGAGGTCATTTTATTTCTTCTTCTTAAATTAAGTGCCATAAGGATGCAGGTGCTTTTAAAATTTCACAATTATTTTTTTGCCGGCTCTTCCAAGAGGTCAATGAACTCAACAGCATTAATTTCCATTTTATTCACAGCACGGTCCACCAAGGCAATCAGGTAATGATAACCACCATAGGCCATCAATCCTATTAACAAACCGGCTGCACTGGTAATCATCTTTACATACAACCCACCGGAAATGGTATCTATCTGTAAACTGTTTTCCAAAGAAATTTGGTAAAATATTTTAATTACCCCGAAAATTGTTCCCAAAAAACCGAACATGGGCGCTATACCTGCAATGGTACCCAAAAAGCTTAGGTTTTTTTCCATCTTGTAAATTTCGAGTTTGCCCACGTTTTCGATAGACGACTCGATGTCGCGAATAGGTTTACCTAACCGCAACAAACCTTTTTCTATCATGCGCGCCACCGGGCTGTTGGTGTTACGGCATAATGATTTTGCTGCATCAATGTTGCCACTGTGTATGTGATCCTTAATCTGATTAATAAAATTAGGATCAACGGCCGATGACTTTTTAATGGTAAAAAGCCTCTCGAAAAAAATGTACAACGCCAGCACTGAAAGTATGCCCAGCGGGATCATTATTGGACCGCCTTTCATTACCAGTTCCAGCAGTGACATGGATTGTTCTGTTTTTACGGCAGGTTGAATTCCTGCAGCACTGTCAGCGGCAGTTTGCATTATTTGAAGCAATACGCTCATGTTTATCAGTCTTATTTTTTAAGAAAGTAAAATTAGTTACATGAGCCGTGTGGTATTTTTAGTGCAGTTATCGTTTTACACATGGTTGTGTTGATAAGCAATAACGCTTTGCCCCATCGAATAGTGTGTGAAAATTGGTTAATCCCAATTCCCAAAAAAACAACCTCAACAGGCCACACCATAGGCTTCCATTCTGTCCATGTAATAATTGCTACCCACCACTATTAATGCATGCTCAGACGGATATTTGCGTAATCGGTATTTATCCAGCACCACTGTTATTCCATATAGTGATGACAGGCAGGAGATGATGCGTGCAATTTCCTCCTGTTCTATTTCTCCTAAATACATAACATCGTATTTGGTGAGGTGCGTTACGATTTGATCCATGGTGATTGTTACCTGTTCCATTGCGACTATTTTTAAAATGATTATAATACTATCAATTAACTGGCTGTAATATAACCATGTTAATGATTGCATCCAAATCAAATTGAAAAAAAATAAAATTCGCTTTTGCAAAATTTCTTTTAATTGCTCAAGACCAGGTGTAACCCTTGTTGTTCCTATTTGGCATTTTACCTGACAAGGTATCACGGATCTTGTTTAGGATTTGATACCGATTTCCCTCGAATTTAAGCAGTGTTGTATTAAATTAACCTACCGTAAAACCAAGGTTACATTCCACTAATGCTGCTTTTTTAGCCATAGACCTTGAGGTAATAAGTAGCAGTGCGTCAGGCTGTAAAAAAACCTCACCTCACTAAAAAATCAACTAAATACTGGCTGTATCATTTCTTTCTAAAGCCTAAGTTTCCACTTAAGCGTGTTGATTTTTGGTGCACTTTTTTATTTTGATAAAAAACGGTGTGTGTAATGCGCTAAAAATAGATCAAGTTTGTTAGGAGACCGATGTTGGTTAGATATAGCGTCTGCCAAACTCCAAAAACGCATTTGACTTCTGTCACTTGATGATATTAATTGCTTATTACAAAATGGCTAAAGCAACAGCATTCATTACTTATTTTTTACTATTTTTAGCATTGATTTAATAACAATGGTAGGTGGATTATCATTGGTTTTTTACAGTCTGAGGTTAGCGGTAAGTTTTGGCGACCGTGCTAACCCGAACATTTCTGAATGAATTGCAAAGCACTCACGAACGCCTTTAAAAGACAACTAAATGTGAGTAAACTAACAGTTAAATCTATCTTTGAGGCATGGACGATAATACAAGTTGGACACCTTCGCCAGACGAAAACAAGTTAGGACTTACTGACAAAAATCTTATGAATGAGTATGAGGCGAAAGGGATTGCTGCTGCTGAACTTTTCGTTTTCGGACTTGACAGCGACACTCCATTTTCAACTCAATTG
>JAYTNW010000022.1:0-2180 GCA_043748115.1 Bacteroidota bacterium
TTAGTTACATCTCCGTAAGCAGTTACCATCATCACTTTTAGCAATGGGTATTTTTCTTTCACGATCTGCAACAACTGCAAGCCCGACATACCAGGCATATTGATATCAGATAAAATTAGGACAATGTCAAATGGATTTAACTTGCTCAAAAAAATTAATGCCTGCTCAGCAGAATTAGCAAAGTTAAAATGGAAATCATTGTCCCGAACTTCCTTTCTGAAACGCTGACGGAACAGATCTTCAACATCTGTTTCATCATCAACCACCAAAATTTTAATCATTGTACTTTTAATTTATATAAATCATTTTATCAATCGCGTAAGTGTATTTCAAACACAGTGCCATCGCTGCTGCTGTTTTGGAGAATAAGTTTACCATTATTGGCCTTAATTAAATCATAACTGAGCGAAAGCCCAAGCCCGGTTCCCTCTCCTGGGGGCTTGGTTGTAAAGAAAGGGTTGAAAATTTTATCCTTTACGTCTTCAGAAATTCCACTTCCATTATCTTCAATCCTGATAATAACCTTACCACGATCCCGCTCAGTAGAAAGTTTAACTAAAGGATGATACGTTTCTTCTCCTTCCTTTTTTAATGCCTGCATTTTTTGACGAACTGCATAAAAAGCATTATTCAATAAATTAATAACTACCTGACTTATGTCCTGTGGTACTACATTAACATAACCTGCATCGCTGTCATAAGAAGTTAAGAGCTCACACTTAAGATCGTGATACTTTTTTCGTGTTCCATGAAACGCAATGGAAATGTCACCCACCAACAATTCATTAATATCAGTTGCTACCTGGCCACCACGCTTTTCACGACTGTGCATGAGCATGGCCTTTACAATACGGTCAGCACCTTTGCCATGGTGTACAATTTTTTCAAGATTACTTTTAAGTATAATGCCTATTTCATTCTTTTCTTCTTCTGTTTTTGCCTCCTTTATTTCCTGCACAAGCTCTATGCATATCTCGCCAAAGTTATTTACAAAATTGAGCGGGTTTTGTATTTCATGTGCTATGCCCGCTGTAAGCTGACCCAGTGAAGCCATCTTCTCTGCATGGATAAGTTGCTCCTGTGTTGAACGTACCTGTTCACGGGCAATGGCAAGGTCTGTAACCATTTTATTAAATGCCAAACCAAGTTCTCCGATTTCATCACGTGAACGATTTTTTACACGCTGTGTAAGATCTCCTTCTCCTACCCTGTTAGCTGCATCGCGCAGTTCAAGCACGGGGACAGAAATATTTTTAGCCAGCCAAAATCCTATAACAATACCTATTAAAAATACAATAAGGCTAACGATAAGGGATGTTAAGCGTATTTGCTTTTTACTCTGTATAATTTCATCGGTAGTAAATGCCAGTATAATTTCGCCATTCATCATAGGTGCATTAAATGCAGCATTTTTTACTAGTATGGTATCATTGCTTCGCAAAGCCACATCAGGTTTTACTTCTTCAGGTAATGTTTTAAAAACACTTTTGGTCAGCGTAAAGGATGTATGTGTTCCATTCCACGCAGTATCTACCTGCACCAAACTTACATACCTTAAGTGCGGATCGTTTTTTACAAAATCAATGGCCGTTTGTACGCCTTCAAAATTCTGCTCCGTCAATGCAATTTTAACTCCCAGCGCTACAGTGTTAGCGAGATTTTGAACTTCTTTATTGTAATTCTTTAGAAGAAATTTTTCCTGTTGTGCAGGAAAATAGAAGAGAATAAAAAAAGCAAACATCATGACCACAGAAACTACGGCCATCCATATTTTGGTTTTAAGTGTTAACCTCATTTTTTACTTTCTGCTATCACTTCAGTTATAGTAAGGTAATCAAAAAGTTTTTTTACCATCAATGGCTACGATATGGGTTTGCTCACCGGCCGCTTGCTCTACCACACCAATGGCTCCTGGAGTTTGTGCCACAAAACTTTCCAGTTCAGCCGCTGAATTAAAAAATGAAGGTGCTTGTGATTTGCCCTGGAACACCAATGCCAGCCAGTATTTGTTTAGCTCATCACCGGTCATGTTGTAAATTTTTCTGCCTGTATTACTTCCTATGGGAGTACTTGTTTTCATAAGGGCAATTACAATTTTTGTTCCGTCATTCCAACGTTGTTTTTCTCCTTTTAATATAGAAACCACTTCATTCATTTTCATGAATCCAGGCACTCCTTTG
>JAYTNW010000023.1:0-2273 GCA_043748115.1 Bacteroidota bacterium
TTTTTTTTCAGAGTAATAATAGATCCCTTTTTCAGATAAGGTAATGAGCAGATTTTTGATGCCTTGCGATTGTGCAAATTTTTTAGCGATCACATCCAGCGAAGTCACGTCTATATTTTTAAGATCGGCTTTTAGTCCTTCGCGCAGCTCCTTTAAATTTGGCTTAAAGAGAGAAACCTGCTTGTAGTTGAAAAAATTATTTTTTTTAGGATCTACCGTTACAGGAATCTGGAGGGAGTTGGCCTTTGCAACAATGCGTTCAATGAGGCTTTCACCCAACACACCTTTATCGTAGTCTTCAAATATTACGGCTAACGGATTTTCTTTTTCCATTAGCATGGCAGTTACATCGTAAAGTCGGTTTTCATTTATTGGGCATAAAGGTTTTGTCATCTCATGGTCCACACGAAGCAATTGGTGGTTGTTACCTATTACGCGGGTTTTAACGGTGGTAATGCGGTGTTCGCTGGTTATTATACCTTCTACTGACATGTTTTGGTCAGCAAGTGTCTTTTTAAAGCTGATGCCGTCATTATCTTCTCCAATTACAGAGCACAACACCGGCACCGCACCCAAAGAGCGGATGTTTACGGCCACATTGGCTGCGCCACCAGGACGGTTTTCACGGTTTTCAACGGCTACCACAGGCACTGGTGCCTCCGGAGAAATGCGATCAACTTTGCCCCACAAATAGGAGTCAACCATTACATCTCCCACAATTAAAACATTCCTGTTTTTAACAGTCTCTAAAAATTTTTCTGCCTGCTTGTAATTCACCGTTTGCCTCTGTTAATCAATAGCGCAAAAATACACAATGGAAATGTAATTATTTTCTGTTCTTCCCTTATAAAAAAGCCTTATGAGGATTAAATCAACCACACTCACAGGAAAAGTTAACTACTTAAGTTTAGTTAAGCTCTCTTTAATTCTTCGCAGCGCTTCCACTAGCAAATCATCACTGGTAGCATAGCTGAAACGAACACAATTATCATCTCCGAAAGCCTCACCGGTTACCAATGCCACCTTAGCATCCTTTAACAGGTACATGCAAAGGTCTGTAGGGTTTTTAATAACTGCATCACCGTCTTTTTTACCAAAATAATAGCTCACATCAGGGAAAACATAAAACGCTCCTTGAGGTTTGTTTGTTTTCCAACCTGGAATTTCACTCATTAGTTTCAATACCAAGTCACGCCTTCTTAAAAACGAGGCCACCATTTTTTTCCCTTCTCCCGTATCTTCGCTTACAGCCGTTTTAGCCGCTTTTTGTGCAATGCTGCAGGTTGCTGATGTAAACTGCCCCTGCATTTTATCACAGGCCGTGGCTACATCTTGAGGTGCAGCCATGTAACCCACGCGCCAGCCTGTCATGGCATAGCCCTTGCTCACACCGTTAATCACAATTACCCTGTCTTTAATGGCGTCAAACTGAGCAATGCTTTCATGCCCTCCCATAAAATTAATGTGTTCGTATATTTCATCGCTCAACACAAAAATATTTTCGTACTTCGCAAATACGGCAGCCAGCGCTTGCAATTCTTCCTTATTATAAACCGTACCTGTGGGGTTGCAAGGAGAGGAGAAAATAAACATGCTTGTTTTAGCAGTTATAGCTTGTTCCACCTGTTGAGGCGTTACCTTAAAATCGCTATCAATGGAGGTGGGTAAAAAAACAGGCACACCACCTGCCAATTGAATGATCTGCGAGTAGCTTACCCAGTAAGGCGTAGGCACCAAAACTTCATCGCCCGGGTTAACGCAACACAATACTGCGTTGGCAATGCTTTGCTTGGCACCGGTGCTCACCACTATTTGTGAAGGAGCAAAATCCAGGCTGTTTTCGCGTTTAAATTTTTCAGATATCGCTTTGCGCACATCGGCAAAGCCCGAAATGGGAGGATACTTGGTAAAACCTTCATCAATAGCCTTTTTGGCGGCAGCACCAATGTAGGATGGTGTTTCAAAATCGGGCTCTCCCAGACTGAGGCTGATGATGTTATGTCCCTGTTCCTGTAATTCGCGGCTAAGGCGTGCCATGGCAATAGTTTGCGACTCCTGTAAACGCTCAATTCTGTCAGCTAACTTTCTCATTAATGGTGTTTAAGAAAAGACGGGCAAAGCTAAAAAAATAGATTTTGGGCAACAGGCAGAAATGATACAGCCTCGCGAAGGTTATTAACAACGCCAGCCATACATTTTTACTGCAATGGCATGGGCCCCAAATATTCATATTTAATTACCTTTGCCATCCTTATTTGCTATATGGAGAACCC
>JAYTNW010000024.1:0-4946 GCA_043748115.1 Bacteroidota bacterium
GAATAATCATAACCTCTGTTCGAACTCCGTATAAAGTAATTTCTCCAACGGTAGCAAATGCTTCGGTTAATGTAATGCTGGAGTTAGAAACTTTGATCACTCCCGGATGCGTTACCTCACCAAGCATGGTAACCCTGAAATTTTCGTAATAAATTGAAACGGTTGGATTTAAAAGGTACAGTTCTAATTTAGAACGGATGAGTTCTTTGGCCTGTAAAAAAGTTAATCCTCCAACTTTAATCACTCCTATGAAAGGTAACTCTATTTCACCGGCAACATTAACATTATACCCTTTAATGGTTGGCAACGACTCACGCGTGCTGGCATCTTGCTGATCTATGTGAGAATTAAAAAAACTGCTGGCCTCAGGGCTAATACTGGAAACGTAAATGGACAAGATATCTCCAGAAGCAATTAAGTGTTCGAAATTTTGAACAACCACCAATGAGTCTTGGTTTCCTGCTGCATTCTTATCCTGGAAATAATTGTATTTTTTGGGCGAAAGACAAGAACTTAGCAAAAAAAAGGCGACAAGAAAAACACTAAATCTCCTCACAATTGGCTTCAGAAACATACACTCCCTTTATTAAGTTTAATTGGGGTGCAAATATATAATTTATTTCCTTACCCGTTTATCTTTTATTGAACCCTAAGTAACCTGTAAACCAACTACTTATTATAGTTTTTTATTAGGTGTAACTTTCCTTATCTTCAAAATATGATGTCAGTGTTTGATTGGTGCGAAATTTAATTGTTTGTTGCCGTGTTAAACTTCCACAAAATAATAATCTGTTAAAGCATACCATTGCCAGCGCATGGAATTTATTCCAGTGGTTTGCTCTTGTTCAAGCTTAGTCTAATTAATGGTCATTTAAAAAGCTACAATTAAAAATTAATGTTTTAAATTCGCGCTTTAGTTGGATGTAAAATTATGTTTGAAAATATTCTTTATAGCACTGCCAATGCCGTGGCTACCGTTACTGTAAACAGGCCCGATAAGCTAAACGCGCTTAATAAAAAAACTATTTTAGAGATAGGGGAAGCTATTAAAAATGCTGTTCAAGATGCGTCAGTGAGGGTGATAGTGCTCACTGGTGCCGGTGATAAATCGTTTGTTGCCGGGGCTGACATTAGCGCCTTTTCCTCTTACAATCGCGATGAAGCGAAGGCACTCTCCGCTGAAGGGCAGGCCGTTTTTCTTTCTATTGAAAATTGCTCCAAGCCTGTGATTGCTGCGGTAAACGGATTTTGCCTTGGCGGTGGTTGCGAGTTGGCAATGTCCTGCCACTTGCGCATTGCTTCTGATAATGCTAAATTCGGTCAGCCGGAAGTTAAACTGGGATTAATCCCTGGTTATGGTGCAACACAGCGTTTAACCCGTTACATTGGCAAAACAAAGGCGTTGGAATTGATGATGACAACCGATATGATCTCTGCTAAAGAAGCCTTTGATTTGGGACTGTTAAATTACGTAGTGCCACAAGCCGAACTTATGGTAAAATGTTTGGAGATAGCCGATAAAATTAAAAAACAAGCGCCTTTGGCAATAGCAGGGGTAATAAAGTGTGTGAACGATTATGAAACCACCACTGATGGCTTTAAAGAAGAGGTGGATGTGTTTGGCTATTGCTTTACCACTGAAGATATGAAAGAAGGAACAACTGCATTTTTAGAAAAGCGAGCACCTGTGTTCACTGGCAAGTAAGTAGAGTTAACTTAACGATTTTAAATTTGTTAAAAGGAAAAACCGGTAATGGAAGACATAGAAAAATTAGAACAAATATTTAATGCCAAAATTGACCAAGGTATCGTTATAGAGCCTAAGGATTGGATGCCTGAACGTTATCGCAAACAGCTAATCCGTATGATGTCACAACATGCGCACAGCGAAGTAGTGGGAATGTTGCCTGAAGGAAATTGGATTACACGTGCTCCATCATTAATGCGCAAAATGGTGTTGCTTGCCAAGGTGCAGGATGAAGCGGGGCATGGATTATATATTTACAGCGCCACAGAAACGTTGGGCGCTGACCGTGCCGAATTGGTAGGACAGTTTTTAAATGGCAAGGCAAAATACTCAAGCATATTTAATTATCCTACCTTAAACTGGGCTGACATGGGAGCCATTGGTTGGTTGGTAGATGGTGCTGCAATTGTTAATCAAACGGCACTGGCAAAATGCTCTTATGGGCCTTATGCTCGCGCCATGGTGCGTATTTGTAAAGAAGAAAATTTTCATAGCAAACAAGGATACCAGATAATGGCCTACCTCATGCGCGGTACACAAGCGCAAAAAGAGATGGCTCAAGATGCACTAAACCGCTTTTGGTGGCCTGCGTTAATGATGTTTGGCCCAAGTGATAAGGACTCTCCAAACAGTGCTGAATTATTAAGATGGAAGGTAAAATTATATTCCAACGATGAATTGCGTCAGCGTTTTATTGACAGAACCGTACCTCAAGCAGAAGCCATAGGACTTAAAATTCCTGATGATAAATTGAAATGGAATGAAGAGACACGCCACTATGAATTTGGTGAGATTAACTGGGATGAGTTTAAAGCAGTAATAAGCGGCAACGGCCCATGCAACAAACAACGCATGAAACAACGGAAAGATGCGCATGTGAACGGACAATGGGTGCGTGAAGCAGCAGAAGCATACGCTAACAAAAAAAGAGCAAAACAGGCTGCCTGATTATTTTAGGTGAGTCAACAATTTAACAACAGAGAAATTTAGTATGAGCGATACGCAGTGGCAACTTTGGGAAGTGTTTACACAAAAGAAACCCGGAATGCCTTATGAACATGCTGGAAGTGTAAGAGCATCAGATAAAGAGTTAGCGTTAACAAATGCACGTGATGTTTATAGCAGACGCAACGAAGCAACTTGTATTTGGGTGGTGCCTTCAGAAGCCATTGTATCATCTTCGCCCGAAGACATTACCTCCTTTTTTGAACCTGCTAACGATAAAGTGTATCGTCACCCTAATTTTTACAAAACACCTGAAGGTATCAAACAAGTTTAAACTTTTGTATTAAAATGAAAAAGGAATTGTTTGAATACTGTTTACGGTTAGGTGACACTAGCTTAATCATGAGCCAGCGATTGGGCGAATGGTGTGGTCACGGCCCTATTTTAGAAGAAGATATTGCGCTTACCAATATAGCCTTGGATTTAATTGGTCAGGCTCGTGCATTTTTAACCTACGCCAGTGAAGTGGAAGGAAAGGGTAGGAGTGAAGACGATCTTGCTTATCATCGTGATGCGCAACAGTTCAGAAACGTTTTATTGTCAGAGCAACCCAATGGTGATTTTGGGGTGACCATTATCCGACAATTGTTTGTGAGCACCTATCAATTTTATCTATACACCGCTTTAGGCAAAAGCGAAGATCAGACACTTGCTGCATTGGCAGCAAAGTCATTAAAAGAAGTGACATATCACGTTCGCCATGCAACCGATTGGGCCTTGCGCTTGGGTGATGGTACCACAGAAAGTCATGAGCGTGCACAAACAGCGGTTGATGACCTTTGGATATTTATTGACGACCTTTTTGACACTGACGAAGTAGATGACATTCTTTTAAAACAAAATATAGCACCTGAAGGTACTGAAATCCGTACGCAATGGATGGTACACATTAAAAAGGTTTTAAGCGAGGCCACATTAACTATTCCTGAGTTAAATAGTTTTATGAGAACAGGCAGCAGACGTGGTAACCACACAGAGCATTTGGGCTACATACTTGCAGAGATGCAGTTTTTACCGCGCGCATATCCTGATGCAAAATGGTAATTGTACCTTTACATAATACAGATCGCTCAACAGATTTTATTTGGTCCTTGCTAAGTACTATTCCCGATCCGGAGGTGCCAGTAATCTCTATTGCAGAACTTGGTGTGTTGCGAAAGATTGAATTTATTGATGAAGTATTAACGGTAACCATTACACCAACCTACTCTGGTTGCCCGGCCATGTTTGCCATTGAAGATGATATTAAAAACCTTTTAGAAGAAAACAATTTCACCAACTATAAAATTAAAACAGTTCATTTCCCTATTTGGACAACTGATTGGTTAAGCAATGAAGCCAAACAAAAGTTAATCGCTTACGGTATAGCACCACCACAACATTCCACTGTGGCAAAAAATCAAAGGCCTGATGAAGTGAAGCTAAATTGTCCATTTTGTAGTTCGGCAGAAACGAAGTTGACAAGTTGGTTTGGCTCCACGGCATGTAAGGCGCTTTATTATTGCAAACATTGCGAGCAACCATTCGAACATTTTAAATGTCATCATTGATAATTTCATTTTTTTGACGGCCTAATGTTTATCTTTCCTTTAACCTCATTATTAGCGGATGAATTTTTAAGTATTAAAAATCATATTTCTAATTATTGTTTGTCTCCCTCCGGCAAAGCACGCGTTATGGCGTTGGTTCCTATGAAGGATGGGGAGGCCATTCGTTTATCGTTAGGCAAAACAAATGAGTTCAGGAAAATAATCTCTGCTTCAGAAAATTTTCCTTCAGAAAACTATAAGGATCTAGATCGCGAGTTAAAATTGTTGCGAATAGAAAACAGTGTGCTTCAACCCGAGCAGGCGTTAAATATTTTGTTGGTAACAAAAACTATTGCTGCCATCAATCTTTTTTTCATAAACAACCATGAACGATATCCATTGCTGTATTCCATAATGGAAAATGTTTATTATGAAAAAAATATTTCTGATGAGATAGAAAAAGTTCTGGATGAATTTGGTGTTGTTAAATCAACGGCTTCGCAAGAATTAATGAGTATTAGGCGTTCATTACAGCGCTCGCGTTCCGAAGCGGAGCGTGTTTACCAGCAGATAATTAATAAGTACAAAAAAGACGGCTGGCTTACCGACAGTGAAGAGAGTACACGCAACGGAAGAAGAGTGTTATCAATTGTTGCTGAACAGAA
>JAYTNW010000025.1:0-7650 GCA_043748115.1 Bacteroidota bacterium
AAGTTCCTGCTGATTTTACTCCTAAGCAAAAAGATTATCTATCGGCACTGGCATTAAATCTTAAAACGCTTATTTCACAACTTCCTGTTAACTGGAATATTAATGATGGTTCCAGTTACGCCACATCGTTTGCCGGAGCCGGAAACAACACCGTATATCCAACAACTCACGCTGCGTTTATTGAATTGGCATTAGCCATGGCGGGAATATGTGATGAGGTAGCTAATGGAAAAATGGAAGATCCATTTGCAGCTCAAGATCCTTCTTTGGAAGAATCTCCTTTTTCAAAAAACTCACTTATTGATTTTACCAATAACATTCGCAGTGTTGAAAATGTGTATTTGGGCAAATACAGCTCTGATGGAAAAGCTCTTGAAAATTTTGTTCGTGCCAACAATCTTTCGTTAGATGGAATTCTTAAAACAAAAATTGCCGCATCTATTACAGCACTTAATAACATTACTGTACCTTTTGGCGAAGCCATTATAAGCCAGCCTACACAGGTATTACAAGCGCAAAATGCTATCAATGAACTGAAAGACGTAATAGAAAACGATCTTGTAGAGTTAATAGATCAGAAAATAAATTAATGCTATTTTGAAAAAAGTCTCCGCTGTTGTTATACTTTTTTTAACGTTCATTGTTCTTTTTGGTCCTGCATGCCGCAAAGCAGAAGTGCTGGCAGATGACGAATTGAATGAATGGCTTTCTGGGGGTGTGCAAACCATTTTTGATGAAAGTGCAGGTGCATTCAGCGCCATATTCCCGTTTATTTCTGAAAGCAATGAAGCCATACATGAGCTAGGAGATGCTGCTTTTGAAGAAACGTTTGTAAGTGCGCCAGCCCCTGTTAATCCAGGCCTTGGCCCGGTGTTTAACAATGTGTCATGCTCCTCCTGTCACATTGCAGACGGACGTGGGCGGGCGCCTTTGTCTTCTTCTGAATTATTAACCTCTATGCTGATACGCGTAAGCATACCCGGTGCAGATATACACGGTGGTCCTAATCCTGTTCCCGGCTTTGGTGCCCAACTGCAGCAGCGAGCTATCGTGGGTATGATGCCCGAAGCCTCAGTTAGTGTGTCATACAACGAGCAAACTTTTAGTTTTGCTGACGGACAAAATTATTCTTTACATCACCCTTCTTATCAATTAAGCAATCCCTATATTTCTTTACCTGGAAATGTTATGATTTCTCCTCGGGTAGCTCCTCCTGTATTTGGTCTTGGATTGCTGGAGGCTATTGATGAAAATGACATATTGCTTGCCGCTGATGAAAACGATGCCAACGGTGATGGCATTTCCGGCAAGGCCAATTACGTTTGGAATGTGCTGGAGCAAAAAAACACATTAGGTCGCTTCGGCTGGAAGGCTAATAACCCAACTGTTTTGCAGCAAACCGCAGGCGCTTACAGCGAAGACATGGGAATTACCAGTTACCTATTTCCTGTTGAAACCAGCTTTGGACAAAGTCAGTATGACAACCGCAATGACGAAGTAGAAATTCCGGATACGTTGCTACGTGCAGTTTCATTTTATATTCAAACCTTGGCCGTACCCGCCAGGCGAGATGCTGATGTAGCGTCAGTTAAATTAGGTAAATTGCTTTTTCAGGAAGCCCAATGCTCATCTTGCCATACTCCAAAAATGAAAACAGCAGTAAACGTTGCCTTTCCCGAAGTAAGCGGCCAAACAATTTTTCCATACAGTGACTTGTTGTTACATGACATGGGTGCTGCCTTGGCTGACAACCGGCCTGATTTTTTGGCCAATGGAAACGAATGGCGCACACCACCTTTATGGGGCATTGGGTTAACCAACAAAGTTAATGGACACAATAATTATCTGCATGATGGGCGGGCGCGTTCCTTGCTTGAAGCTATTATGTGGCATGGTGGTGAAGCAGAGGGATCAAAAAATAAATTTGCTTCATTTTCCCGTTCCGAGCGAGATGCCCTTATTCGGTTTTTAGAGTCCCTTTAAAAGCTCCTCGCGTTTTTTACGAGACATTTTCTTTAGCACCTCTTCATAGCTGTGATCTATCAACCACTTTAATTCCTTGTCTGAAATTGAATTGTTGCCAGCACAAACCGTATTCCACATTTTTTTATTCATGTGATATCCCGGCTGCACATCGTCATACCGATCACGCCACTCAGGAACCAGTGCTTCGTCCATCTTTAAATTAATGCTGAAAGGTTGGCGCGAAAGAGATGTAAGGGCAAACATTTTTCCGCCTACCTTAAACACCAGCGTGTCACTATCAAACGGAAAACTTTCTGTTACATGCTTTTTCGCCAAACAATAAGAGCGCAGGCTTTCCATATTCATGTCGGCAAATTTAAAAATTTATATGCCGTTTTTAGACGAATACAATCCTTAAACAACCTGTAATAGATTTTGCAAGTTATTAACATTCAACAAAAATCATATGTTGAATAGTTTAACCTTGCCCTGCCAGAGCCAAAACCTATCAGTTTATTTTTGATTTTTATTCTACCCAATTTTAAATGACTGTTTGTGTATGCTTCATGCGCTGGGGCGTAAGGTTTGTTAGTTATTTGTGGTTGCTTCTGCTACCTGCTTTTGCCATAGCACAATCAGATAAAGATTCCCAAATAAGTTCGCACATAAAAACACTGGAGGGTGTGTGGCTAAAATACAAGAACATTGCCGTTGAAAAACCATCAGCAGGGTATTTAAGCGCGGCAAAAAGTATTTTTTTGGGCAATCCCAATGAGCCAATATTTTCTGAGGCCGACCTGCAAAAGTCATTGAAGAAAGCGCAAGCCAATAGGTATTCAAACAATCCTGGCATTGATTTTACGTTGGGCTACTCTACCAATTACAACAACGGAAACATCGAAGACTATAACATCAACTACCGTCAACGCATTTTAGCAGGTGTAGATTGGAGTTTGCTACATAACGGACTTTTTGAAAATCGGCTTAAAAGTGAGAAGCTCAGTAATGAAGCAACCATAATAGGACTTGAGGCGGCAAAAAAAACATTTAATAAAAATATTTCATCCCGTTATTCTCAACTTCTTTATCGTTTTAACAAGGAAAAAATTGCATTATTGGAAAAACGCAAACTACTCGTGGACGAAAAGCATAATGCCATGAAGCGTTTATCAGAGCTAAATGCCTTAACACAGTTACAGCTTATTAAAGTAAATCAATCCATAGCTGATATAAATGGAATGATGCATTTGTACAAAACGTACAATGATCTTTATGAAATGAAAAATGAGCCTGACACAGTAAACAAGGCAGTGCTTCCACTAATTGATCTTAATTTTGATGAGATTTTTAAAAGCGGATATGGTTTAAATGGTGCGCAAGACAGTATCTTAAAGTTAATGGAAGCCAACAGAGACATGGAAAGCTCATGGCTTACGCGTTTATCCTTAAAAGCATCTATACGTTACAATTATTATGACATTACCAGCGCAGCAACAGCTCGCGATTTTGTTTCTGCAGGCATTTCCCTGGCCTTACCTATTAACACCTCAGGTGGATTGATAAAGAAAGAAATGCTTGCACAATCGGAAGTGGATAAAGCTAAATTTAATAAAAATGATGCTGAAGTTTTTTCCGAGCAATTGGCGTACTATTACGAGTTTAGGTATAAGCTGATGCAATTCCTTAACGGCTCCGAAAAAATAAATGAGTTAAAGGAAATGCTGAGGGTGGAGCGGCTGCGCCAACAATATCACGATGCAGAGTTTAATCCGGTACATGCATTGGACTTGCTCGATCAATTGTTGAGTATGAGGGTAGATATGGTGGACATGAAACAACAGATGTATTTACAATTGTTGCGAATGGCTGCCTACAACACTGAAGTTAATATTGCTGATCATTTAAAATTAATCACGGTGGACTCATTGGAGATGGCCTTCAACGATTATTTTTTAAAAAAATCTATTTACATGTGGTCATCCACTGCAACTTCGTTAACCCCTCAATATGTGGCTGAATTCTTAAGTAAGAAGTCCATTGATCGCGCCATTATTTCCGTAAAAAGTGATGATGCCACAGGGGCCTCCTACCTTAATTTGTCTCGTTTGCTTAAAGGCTACAACATTAACACCTCAGTACTGGTGAGCAACAATCAACTCATTAACAAATCAAAAAGCGAGTTGGTGTCCTATTTAGATGGATTGCTAATAAAACTTGGCAGACAAAACATACAAGCATTGCACTTGGATGTGGAACCTCATACGTTTAACGATTACAAAGGCAAAGAAACTTTTTACATGCAAAAATTTGCAGCCATGATAGCAGTGGTTAAACAATACTGTGTAAAAAATAATTTGCAGCTTGAGGTGGCTGTTCCACTCCACTACCCTGCTGATGTATATAAAAAACTATACACTGATTGCAGCCGTGTTTACCTAATGGCTTATGAGCAAAAAAATGTGGAGGTGTTGTCAAAAAAAATCTCTTCTATTGTAAATGAAAACATTGCTAAAACAACCATTGCCTTGCGCACCGAAGATTTTGCTGGAAGTTTTACGATGGAAAATTTTGAAAAACAACTGTCTGACAAAACCGGTATTAACAGTTTTGCCATTCACGATCTTCAAAGGCTTATTCAACTAGAAAAATTACAACAGTAAAATTCAAGGATGAAAAGCATGCAGTTTAGGCGGAAAGAATCAGTGCTTCGGGTAGTACCCGAAAAAAAGGCTACACCTAAAAAAAATGCTGTAAACTATGATCGTATTATTTATTTTATTGTGCTGGCTGTACTGGGTATTTGTGGAATTATTTATGTGGTAAATAAATTCCTGTACATACATGCACAAGGGCAAGTTTTGTTAGATAATGTGATGGTGCGCCTTGCCGATGACAGCCGCCTTTTAAAATTTTACAAGCAAGAAGGAGAAAAAGTAGAAGCCGGTGATAGCCTCTTTATGTACTTTGTTGAAGAGTCCATGTCTTCGCAAAACAAAATGCTTGCTTCATCATCAACAGAGGGGGTGAATGAAAAAGACAACTGGATAGTAAGGGAGAGATTTCGAATAGAAACCAAAATAGAATTAAACAAAACTGAGATTCAGGAAAAGAGAACCTTGCTTTACAAAAACAATCCCGAATTGCAACGAGTAAAAAATTTGGTGATGTTAGATGCTTTACCGTATGCACGATTAGAGTCAGTACAAAAATATAGTGATGAACTCTCAGCTGATATCAACAGGATGAATGCAGAGAACGAACAACTTCAAACGCTGGCAGATAATTTAATTGACGCTAACATTGGAGGTGATATTCAAAAATTACTGCAAAGCGGCCAGATGACGGGATTGCTGGGCACAGCCAAGGTTTTTTACTCCCCCATTGACGGAACAGTTAACAGAATTTTTAGAAGCGAATTTGAAACAGCATTAAAATCAGAAGACATCATGTCGGTGCAGCAAACTGATAAAATTTTTATTAAAGCGTATTTCGATCCTGCTGATGTAGATCATTTCAAAGAAGATGACCTTGTAAGCCTCGAATTTCCCAACGGATCCTCTACCAAAGGGATAATAAAAAGGCTGTATTTAGGTACCTATCCAATGCCTGTTGAATTTCAAAAAAAGTATGAACCTACAAGGCGCACCGTTGCTGCCGATATTTACCCGTTAAGCGAAAATGCAGCCAAAGACTGGGTAATTTTTCACATGTTGGATGTGCAAATAAGCAAGTTTAAATTTTAACCTACCTTTTAATAATCAGCACATTAGCTGTATTTGGTTTGGCAAAAACCTATGGGTCACACGTTGGCTGAACCTTTTGTTGTGTTTTAGCGTAAACAACCCTACCAAATTGTTTTAAATATTAAAAGTATTGCCCGTTTACTATGATACCCTTGGTTGAAAAAGGCAGTTTTCATATTGTAGATAATAAAATCGAAGTGCAGAATATGCTCTTCGGTATTATTGAATCCAATAGTGTCTTTAAATTTGAACAGCTAATTGCTTATGATGCGTTTATCGTTGAAGCAACCGATGAAACGTTCGTTCGTTATTTTCTTAAAAGCGTTCGTTCGCACCGCAACCCCGAATTCTATCTAAGACCTGTATTTCTTCTTAACCCACGCGAAACGCGAGATCCCATTATTTCACGTATGGCCGATGGTAATATTTTTTCCTTGGAGCAGTTAGATGATCTTACCGTTTCCGTAAAAGAAATTTTTTTAAAAACCACTCAGCTTGATCCAACCGTTCCTGCTTCCTTCGAAGGAAAAATGATGAAAAAAGTGTTTGACTATATGTTTACACGCAATCGCTCTTCACTTCAACCTATTATGGATAGCCGTTCTTCCATTGGTTACACCTGGCCCGAACTTTCCGTTAACTTTGAATCACACGATGAAAATAAAGCCCTACAACTTTTAGAATGGGCAAGCAAGGAAGAATTGTTTACCGCAGAATTTACAGATCGTGCATATTTATGTGGTACGTGCAGCAATGGCTTTATGCTGTACCGCGAGGTGTGCCAGGGATGCAGTTCGCCTAACATTTCAGTGTTTGATAATATCCATCATTTTCCCTGTGCATACGTAGGGCCGGCAAGAGATTTTCCACTGTCGGCAGATGGTAGTATGACCTGCCCTAAATGCAGTAAAAAACTACGTCATATTGGTATTGATTACGATAAACCGTCATCCATAAGCCACTGCAACAGTTGTGATGCTGATTTTCAAGATGTATATGTTAAAGCAAAATGTCTTTGCTGCAGCAGTGATGTAGAGGTGCAATACCTTAACGCACAAAATATAAATGCTTACCATTTTACCAACAAAAGCACATTGGTTGATGCCATAAAAATTTTAAGCTCTCAACAAATGGAAATTAAAGGAGCATTAAAATTCGACTCTTTTAAAATGATGATGCATTACCAGATAGAGCGTGTAAAAAACAACCCGCAACTAAGCACCTATCATGTTGGCCTTCACATTAAAAATGCTGACGCACTAAATAGCATAATTGGCAACACCGGAAGCATGAACGTAATGACTGATGCTGTAGCCATGATGCATGAGTTTATACGGTCAGCTGATTTTATTTCTGTGGAGAATAAATATGCTGTACACATTTGCATGAACGATTTATCCGAAGCCAATATAAACGAGCTTATTTCGTCAATGGTGGAAAAAATAACAGAGATGGTAAAAGATAATCTCTCCGGTTTCAAGATAGAAATAGAACCTAGTTACAACCTCATTACACCAGAAAGCACAATACAGGAACTGTTTGCCTTACCTGTTAAGAACCCTGCTTAATGATTGACTATATTGATGAGTTTATAAATTATGCCTCAACAGCGGGCACCGATAAACTGATCCGACTTTTTTGGTTTTTCTTCCTTTTTGAATTTGCTCGCTACTATGTTATTGACCTTGCTGTTTTACTGCTATGGAAACTTCGTTTAAAAATAAACAAAGGTAAATGGGACTATGCCCGAGAAAAACTTTTTGAAGAATATCCGCTTATCTCCATTATTGTTCCCGGAAAAAATGAAGGAAAACATCTGTACAAACTAACCAAATCTCTTCGCGAACAATCCTATAAAAACTATGAGTTAATCGTTGTTGATGATGGTTCTGATGATAAAACATACCTGCTTGGACGGAGTTTGGAAAAAAATGGTTTTATT
>JAYTNW010000026.1:0-4143 GCA_043748115.1 Bacteroidota bacterium
ATGGCTTCCACTGAGGTGCTTGCTGTTGAGATATGGAAACAGATAGAGCCTGAACTGCGCAGCATGGGAAGCAAACTTCACTGCGTAAAAGTGTGCGAAACACAAAACAATTATGTGGAATATTTTGGAGACTAGTACAACAAAATAAAAATGAATAAGAACGGTACGCACGAGCATGATGATGATGATGAAATAGAAGGATACAAAAAATTCGACTATTACAATCAGGAGTCTGTTAGCCGCATTGCAGATAATTACAAAACCATTTTAAGCGAGCTGGGAGAAGACTCAACACGCGAAGGACTTGTTAAAACCCCTGAGCGTGTGGCCAAGGCCCTTCAGTTTTTAACGCATGGGTATGGGCTCGATGCGCGCGCCATACTCGAGTCAGCAAAGTTTAAAGAGGAGTACAAACAAATGGTTATTGTTAAAGACATTGAGTTGTATTCGTTATGCGAACACCACCTGCTCCCATTTTTTGGAAAAGCCCATGTAGCCTATATCCCAAACGGATACATTGTTGGACTAAGTAAAATACCACGCATTGTGGATGTGTTTGCTCGCAGGCTGCAGGTGCAGGAACGTCTCACAGTTGAAATTCGCGATGCCATACAGGACACTTTAAACCCTTTAGGCGTTGCCGTAGTAATTGAAGCGCGACACCTCTGCATGCAAATGCGTGGTGTGCAAAAACAAAATTCGGTAACCACCACCTCAGCCTTCACCGGTGAGTTCGAAAATGACAGAACGCGAAGCGAATTTGTAAGACTTATTTCAGAGAAACTGAGTTAGATCATGACAGGAGACTTTTTGATTTTTATTGTGGAGGACGATAATCATTTGCGGCAAATGATTGCGGACTATTTTGCTCACAAGTTTCCTGATGTTACCGTTACCGCCTTTGCCAGTGGCGAAGAAGCTTTGCCGCACATGAATGAACACCCTCACGTTGTTTTTCTCGATTACTACCTCAACGCTCACAATGCAGAAGCTTTGGATGGCTTGTCTATTTTATCAAAGATTAGAGAAAAAAATAAAAGTATCCGCGTAGTATTATTTTCTGGGCAGGAAGATCCCGTAGTGGCTGCCGCAGCCATGAAAATGGGCGCTTATGATTACATCGTTAAACACCCCGATAGCTTCGACAAAGTGGGCGACATTGTAACCCACCTCAAAAAACACTTTGTAGTGGATGCTCCCGCCTTCAACAAAAAACTATTCATCATAGTCATGATAGGCGTAGTACTGCTAGGCCTACTCTTTTGGTTCAAGCACTAATTGGTAATGTTAAGCACCACCCCGTCAAACTGCGTGCGGTAGGCCACCATAGGGTAGGAGGCAGGCCCCTGCGACACACTCCCGTCATAAATCTGGAATTTCGAACCGCAGCACTCATCCTTTATCGTAAAATTATCCGTGCCCACGGTCATGCCACCGCATGTGCTCTCAGGATCATACGTGCAGGCGCGCTCATAGGCCACATAATCGTTAACCCCGCGTTTGTAAATTATCAGGCCCCTGTAGCCTGACGAACTGCCGTTGTTGTAATAAATAAATCCGCCCACCGCATTCAGCTGGCTAAACTGCGGGTCCGAAACATACAAGCTCACGTTCACATACGACTCAGGAATAATTCCGCTGTTATCTTTCTTACAGCTTGTAAACAACCACATGGTAAAAACAACCGTTAAAACACTACGCATTAAATTAAAATTATAATAAGTTTGATTTTCAAAATTACGCAAGAAAACCATAACAATCGCGTTAAAGGAATATTCGTTTTCAAATCACCACACCGCACACAACATGTTTAAAAAAATCGTATTACTTTTCGCAGCATTCTTAATTTCCTTTTCACTTATGGCTCAGGATGGCAAGGCTACCAAAGCTCAAAAAAAGGCCGACAAAAAGAAAGAGCTATTAGAGAAAAAAGCGAAAAAAGCTGACAAAAAAGCCAAAGAAAAACACATGAAAATTCAAACCAAAGAAGTGCGCAAACGCATGAAAAAAAATAAAAAGAGATCGGCTAAAAACACCTATAAGCGGGCGGAGATGATGTTTTTTGAAAACAGGCTACACGCTCGTTTCGCTTAGCCGGGTCCCGCTTTTCATTACAAGTCCGTTTGCGCTGCATGCCTCGCGCACTACGGGCTTTGCATTACAATCGGGTTTGGGTTGTAGAGCCGGTGCAATAGAGTTGCTTTGATTAATGATTTATAGGTGTATAAGAAAAAACACTTGCTACAGATGGAAAAAGCAAAAGGTGACTCAATATTGAATTACCTCCTGCTTTATAAGTTTTTATTGTAAATTAATTTTTAATAAATCTGCCTTTAGCTGTGCTTAAGTTATCACTGGAAATCTCGTAAAAATAAATTCCATTTGGCAAATGTTGCACATCTATTTTCAAACCATCATTTTCAATAGTAGAGTTAACTGAAACCACTTTACCCATGACATCCACAATTTTTAATTGAGGATTGCTTAATGATGTAGAGGAAGAAATATGTAACACGCTTAGAGTAGGATTTGGGAACAAGGTAACATTCATTTTTTCTTCCTTGTCAATGTCAGACTGTGCCAATCGTGGAGGTGCCGTACAGGGATCGTTCGAGCAGGCATTTTGCTGCCCCGAACCTGTTAAATTTACAAGAGTTAAACTTCCCACATTACATGTTCCGGGATTCTGACCTGCACCTGTACCATAATAATAGGTTATTGGTGATCCGAAATTAAAAATATTATATAAAGCAAAAGCACATGTTGGGAACACGTTACCTGATGCCAATGTACTTGATCCAATAGCAGTTGGATTTGTTCCTGCAAAAACTAAGGTACGGTCATAATATCCTGAGTAGGTGTTACAGGTTAGTTTTAATCCACTATTATTATCATTTGCTTTTAATCCGTAAGCCAAACCTATGTTAACAGGTAGAGTATTATTAAACGTATTCTTTTTAATGACAAGTTCTGAATATGTTTTGTTAATGTATATAAAGTCAGTAATAATTGTATTCCAGGATGTAAATGTATTAGCGTAAATTGACATTTTAACACTGGCAGGGTAAACTCCTATATTGTTTTCGTTAATACTAATGAAACTTGTTTGTCCTGGTGTGAATAATGCATTAGGTTCGTAATAATCAAAACTGTTTTGTTCTATTCTCCACTGTACTTCTTTATCAAGTTCTATGTCATGATCATTGTTTATGAATTCACACTGCCAAACTCGTGAATACCTTGATAAAGTATTACTCGTAGAATTTGCTCTTATCGCAGTCCTGAAATTGGAAAACTTCGTTTTAGTACTGGTATAATACTGACATCCACCGCTGGTAGTGGTATTAAGTCTGTGGCAGTACATCGAAGCATTGTTTGAAAGAATACCCACTCCTCTGATATCCGGGTCAAGATTTCCTGAATACGTATTATCAAATGTACATCCCGCGAAATGAACAAGAAATACTTCAACTAATTTAACGTGATGCAGAAAGGAAGTGGTACCAGAATAAAATTGAGTCCATAAGAATTGGGTTTCGTAAAAACTTGAAAGGTTATTTGTAACAGCAGGAGGAGTTGCAATGGAATAAGGTAAAAACTCAACATCCACTTTATTGTCAATGAAGCGAGCTACTTTTGTAGTAAGAATACCGCCTGAGTTTACTTTTATTCCAAGACCCGCATTTCTAATAATGGAATTTCCAGACATGTTAAATACACCCTGGTTTGCGGCAGTCTGAGATAATCCTGCATTTCCATTGACAATAACTCCAGTCCAAACTAAATTACAGGCACGAAGCTCGCCTCCAGTGCTTAGATTAACTTTACCATTAGGTTGTACTGTAATACTTACTCCAGGAGTCATATTTTGAATGGCTGTAATATTAAGAGTAGCTCCGCTTGGAACAATAACGTTTTGTTGACGGAAGGCGGCTACATTCCAATTGGTAGTACCTATTGGCAAGGTAATAGTTCCTGGTAGTGTTGTACACTGAGCATGAAGTTGAGAAATCGGGAAAAATCCAGTGGCTAAACTGAGAATGGTAAATATGATTATCCTCTGGAAGATCAGTTTACGAAAGCTGATGTGGGTATTTTTTTTCATCGTAGTTGTTTTAAGATGCTAATATACAAAACACAGAT
>JAYTNW010000027.1:0-3998 GCA_043748115.1 Bacteroidota bacterium
CTTTGTTGGAGAATGTAAAACCAATGGTCTTTGAGCCGAGTTCACGTTTGTTTTGGGTCCATTTTTCATAAATGAATAAAATATCCTGTTCAAGAAAAAGGGTAGCAGTAGCACGTTCAATTTCCTTAAGTGAGGTGCCGGTAATCTGAATTTCCTTCATTGGAGAGTCCCAGAGTTTCACTTTGTTATCCATAATTAATTGGTAGGTGAGGCGCGTTACTTCCACCACCACATTGCAACCCAGAGAATCAGGTTGCTCCGATTTTTTCAAACGCATCAACACAGGAATTTCCTGGGGTAATGCTGTAGAACAAATCATCCCGGTTAACAGCAACAAAAAAAGTACTTTCACTTTCATTGGTTATACTTTCGAAAATCCTTTTTACTTAATTTATTGTTTTATGTTTCGCCTGTTTAGCTCGGCTTGGTATCTTCTGGCATTGGCTAAATGGGTGGTGTAATCTTTTGCAAATGCATGAAAACCGCTTAAATCCTCACGAGCACAAAAATACATGTAATCATGTTTAGTATAGCCCAAAACAGCCTCGAAGCTAGAAATTTCAGGTAAGCAGATGGGGCCGGGAGGAAGTCCTGCATATTTGTAGGTGTTGTATGGCGACTCTACCGTTTTATATTCATTTAACACCCGCTTAATGGTAAAGTCATTCATGGCAAAAATAAGTGTTGGGTCAGCCTCTAATTTCCAACCCTTAATAATACGGTTCATGTAAACACCAGCTACCACTGGTTTCTCACTGTTTTGCTTTGTTTCCGACTCTACTATAGATGCCAGTGCACTAACCTTTAATGGCGTGAGGCCAATGGCGTTGGCTTTTTTCCTTTTCTCAACAGTCCAGAATTTTTCATACTCTTTGTTCATCCTGTTAAAAAAATTTTGTGCCGAGGTATTCCAGTAAACCTCATACGTGTTGGGGATGAACATGGAAAGAATATTGTCCGTGTTAAATCCCAGTTTTGTAATTGACACGCTGTCGGTAAGCATGGCATACAACTCAGTACTATCCACCTCCAGTTGTTCAGCAATGCGCAAAGCAAGATCCTGCTTGGTGCGGATGTTGTTGAAAGTGAGTTTTACCGGTGTTTGTTTACCCGACCGCAGGATTTGCACCAGTGAGCGGTTGCTCATCCCATCTTCTATTTTGTATTTGCCGGGTTTTACGTTTCCCACATAATTCATTTTTTCGGCTACCCACATAAATGACGATTTGCTTTGAAGAAATCCGGAGGAATCGAGTTGCGTTGCCACTTTGTTAAAATCACTTGCAGTAGGTATTAAAATGTAGGTGGTTCCGCTTGCCACTTTAATGTTGGGGCTAAATATTTTGTGGTAGTAGTAGTAGGCAATGGCTCCCAGTAAAGCCATGGCAATTAAAAGAACAATTGAAAATGTTTTTCTCATTTATGAATCAGATTTCAGTTGCTGAAGAATTTGTTTTGCCTGCAAATTTGCGGGGTTTAATTTTAATATCCGTTTTAAAAGTAGTTCAGCGTCCTGTGTTTTACCGAGGTAAAGATATAAACCTGCTTGGTTTAAAAGTGCAGGCTCGTAATCGGGATTAAGATCGAGTGCTTTGCGGTAACAAGCAGCTGCCGCTTCCGGTTTTTGATCAGCCGAGAGATAGATGAATCCGAGGTTTGTAAGTGCCGATGTATGTTTAGGGTACTCTTCCAGGATTTTTTCTAAATAAAATTTTGCATCTTTTATGTTGCCCGATAACGACAGTGCTGAAGCATATTTGTTCATCATGTCAAGCTGGTAAGGCGCCAGTTCAACAGCACGTTTGTAGTAACGCAAGGCTTCAGCAAGGTCATTTAAATTTTGAAATGATGCAGCTATGCGATAAGCAGTCCATGCATCATTGTTGCTTAATGATTTTTTGGTAAGCGACTCAAGGGGGTTGCCTAATGTGCGTGACAGTTCAACAACTTTAAGGTAATCTTCCTTAAGAAAATATAGTTGCACCAGCGATTGAAAGTTGGTTTTTAAATCACCCTGTTTTTGTGAAGGCAAGTATTTTAGTGCAGAATCCAGAACACTTACATCAAAATTGAATTTTTCGAAGTAGGCAATGTAGGCATCGCCTTTTGTTTTATTGCTAACGTTTGGATTATTAATGCATGTAATGCCAACAAACTCCTTTACTTTACTTACCTCTTCACGGGTAAGAGGTATGCCTATTTTATGATCATGCACGCTTACATGCGGAATATCGGTTGCACCACTTGAGGGCATGTGACAAGAAATGCAATTGTTGTTTTTCTTTTTGCGGACAACTTCTTTTTCGCTACACATCACTTCGTTAGTACCCTGATGGCAACTTTTACAAACGCTAATAAAACGATCATCTGATGTTGCCTTAACGCTAACATGAGGATTGTGGCACGTAACACAGGTTAACACGTCCTTGTAAGGCTTAAGCGTGTTTTTTGCAGTGCCTTCCGCTACTTTTCTCATGGTTTCTGTGAAGCATTTACTCTGCTTCATCCGCTCTGCATGTGAGGCCATGATGTGTTCGCTTTCACGGCCTTTGTAAACAGGCATAAAAACGTTCATGACTTCGCTAAGGTGCATTCCTGGTTTAAAATCAAGGAATGATTTTCCTTCGTTAAGCACTGCATTGCCTTGTATGTGGCAGCGCTGGCAAACATCCAACTGCTGGCCAATTGGAAGTTTGGCGGGGTTTACAATGGAATAATCAATCACTTTGGAGGTGTCAACTAAAATTCCTGCTTGTTTTTGAAGCACATGATATTCACCCGGGCCATGACACCGTTCGCAGTCTATACCTCTTTTTATTTCGCTGTATTTATTTTCTGAACCTTTAATAAAGTTTGGATAAGCGTTATGACAACTCATGCATTCAAGGCCAATAATCCGTGAAAAACGGCTGTTGTTGCCATTCTCAAAACCTGGTGGTAAATCCCATGTGCCTTTTTGTGTGTAAAAGGTGAGTGGAGCTTGGTTAAGGTAACCGTTGGTGTTAACCATGTGCGAGTTGGTGTGTTGGCCAGAACCCACAATAAAGTCAATCGCCTCTGTTCTTTTGTGTATGGTGTCTTTTCCTTCCAGCCTAAATTCGAGCAACCGCAGTGAGTCGTTTTGCCAATAAGGTTTGTAATAAAAGTTTTTATACTTGTCATACACCAGCGCATGTTCATCAAAACGGGCTGATGTTTTTTGCTGTGTGGCTGCATCAAAGGATAACCCCATACCGGTGTGCACAAACGTGTTATAAATATCAACATGGCATTGCTTGCAGGAGTTAATCCCCACATATTTAACACTGTCGTTAAGGCTGGCATATTCTTTTAAAACAGGCCAATGGGAAGTTGGGGCAGGGCGTGAGCAAAAAATATTTACACAGGCAATGCTGATAGCAATGATGCAAATGACCAGTGTTTTATTTTTCAATTTCAGTGAAGTGACAAGATGCAATTTTAAACAGAAAACAATTGTTGTTTTAAATCAACGGAAATAGTTTCTGATGGTGGTTAGGTTTTTTGGATAATCTGCAGGTGAGCGGCATGATGTCGGCAGTGCCATGAGTATAAGCCGGTGGAGTAGGCCAAACTCATCACCGCATTTTTTTCAGGGTGAACAAAGGTTTTTTTAAAGTCAGAAGTTGTCATGCAACGCAATAGTGTCACCCATCTGGTGTGCAGTGCTTCCAGTAACCGAATAGAAACTTCAGGAGGTGTTTTTTCAATATCAGGTAGCATTGCCCATTTATCTTCGAGGTAAGGTTTGATGGTGGGATTGTCTTCCGTTAATGCCAGTTTAACTCTTATAAATGCATTCATATGGCTTTCTGCTACATGGTGCACCACTTGTGTAGCATTCCATCCTCCGGGTCGGTAAGTGGTGTGCCATTGAACATCCGTGAAGCCTTGCACAATGCTTTTTATGTTATCAGGCATCTCCGCAATATCCTTGATCCATTGATTAATGTGGTCCTGTGTTATCTCTGACGGGGCAG
>JAYTNW010000028.1:0-2960 GCA_043748115.1 Bacteroidota bacterium
CCTGCAGCCAGCCCATCAGCCTTTAAAACAAATGGGGGACTAAGTGTGTCAAGGAAGGCTGCACCGTCAGATAATGTGTCTTTTGAAACAGTTTTATAACGTGCTGTGGGAATATTATGGCGTTGCATAAAGGCTTTCGAAAAATCCTTGCTTCCTTCTAAAAGGGCTCCTTTTTTTGGAGGACCAATTACAGCAACATTCTTAAGTTGATCGTCTTCAATAAAAAAATCAACAATGCCATTAACCAGAGGTTCTTCTGGCCCTACCACCACCATGCTAACCTTGTTTAATAACACAAAGTTTTTAATTGCATTGAAATCTTTGATATCTACATCTACATTTTGTGCGCACGTGGTAGTTCCCGCATTGCCGGGGGCGACAAAAAGTTTTGTGAGCAATGGGCTTTGTGCAATTTTCCAAGCAAAGGCATGTTCACGACCTCCTGAACCCAATATAAACACGATCATAGTTGGCTGATTTTTGCAAAGGTAACGATAGCGAGTTTGTTTTTTAAAAGAACTTTTTAAGCAATACTTCTACTCTTATATGAATGATGTAAAAATTTAACATCTTAATACCACCCGATTATTTAACAAACACTGATAGAACATGTGTTCTACCAACAAACAATGCAATGGCCTAACTATTTAAAAACAGTAATGCTTCCCTTACTTGAGCAAAAAGATTGTGGTATGCATTGGCCTCATCCCGCTTTTTCATCCGCAGATATTCCGGGATTTTGTGAAGCTTAATCAGCTGAAGATTCTTGTGCATAATAGCTCCATCCATGGTTTTTATAAACGAAGAAGCAACGGCAGCATCACTAACGAGCATTAAAAGTCTTCGTGCATTTCGCTCTGAAAACATATCCATTGTTTCCGTTTCCGTATAAATACTCGTTAGCTCAGCAATGGCTTCTTCGTGCAACATAAATCAATTTTTAAGATGGGTAAACAATAATGCCGATCAGTTATTTCAAAATAAAAATTCAGTATAAACAACAAAGCCCGCTAATGGCGGGCCTAGGTGCGTTGTTTTAAAACAATTATCCTTTCAAAGCCTCTGCTCCTGCCACAATCTCCAAAATCTCATTGGTAATGGCAGCCTGGCGGGCTTTGTTGTATTGCAGTTTTAATCCTTTGATCAGTTCACCGGCATTGTCGGTTGCCTTGCTCATGGCAGTCATACGTGCGCCATGTTCACTTGCATGAGAGTCGAGTACGGCCTTGTAAAGTTGCGTTTTTACAGCTGTTGGTATCAAGTCACGAACAATCTCTTCTTTACTGGGCTCAAAAATGTAATCACTTACCACTTTTGATTTTTCTGAAGAGGCAGGAGGAACGATAGGCAGCAGTTGCTCTGTTTGTAAAAGTTGAACAGCAGCATTTTTAAACTGATTATACACTACAATTACGCGATCCCACTTTTCCTCTGCAAACTCTTTCATAATTTGCTCAGCAATGGAAGCCGTATTTACGAAGTTAAGATCAGCATACAACTTGTTTTCATTTCTTAAATATACACTTGGAACCTTGGTAAAGTAATCGCTCGATTTTTTACCTATAGCAAGTACTTTTACTTTTCCGTCTTTAGATTGTTTTGAATAAGTGTCATGCACTAAGCGCGAGGTTGCTTTGATGATGGAGGAATTAAACGCTCCGGCCAACCCTCTGTTGGAAGAAACAGAAACAATTAAAATGTTATTAGCAGGTCGCACCTTTGTGTAAGGGCTTCCGTCAGCAGAGAGGCTTTGGGAAAGATTTTCCAATATTTCCCGCAACTTGGCTGCATAGGGACGCATTTGCATAATAGCGTCAGTAGCACGCTTCAACTTAGCTGCCGAAACCATTTTCATAGCCTTGGTTATTTGCTGCGTTGAGGTTACCGATGAAATGCGAATACGTACTTCTTTTAAATTAGCCATCTAGTACAGTTTAAAGTTTGATGTTTAAAGTTTAAGGTTAGAAACGCAAACCTGAATTAACTCTTGTATTTTCCGGTTAACTCTTTAGCTGTTTTTTCAAGCACTGAAGTGATGCTGTCATCAAACTCACCCTTTTTCAAACGGTCAAGAATTGGTTTTTGCGTAGCTTCTAAAACACTTAGGTAGTTAGTTTCAAACTCACGTACTTTTTTAACATCAACATCGCGTAACAAACCCTTTGTTCCTAAGTAAATAATAGCAACTTGTTGTTCAACACGCAATGGTGAATATTGACCTTGTTTAAGAATTTCTACGTTACGTGCTCCTTTGTCAATTACGTTTTTAGTAGCAGCATCTAAATCAGAACCGAATTTAGAGAACGCTTCCAACTCGCGAAACTGTGCCTGGTCAAGCTTTAATGTACCCGCCACTTTTTTCATGGATTTGATTTGTGCATTACCACCCACACGCGATACAGAAATACCCACGTTAATAGCAGGGCGCACTCCGCTGTTGAATAAGTTAGCCTCTAAGAATATCTGTCCGTCAGTAATAGAAATTACGTTGGTTGGGATATATGCAGAAACGTCACCGGCTTGTGTTTCGATAATCGGTAAGGCTGTTAATGATCCTCCACCTTTTACTTTTCCTTTTAATGAATCAGGAAGGTCATTCATTCCTTGAGCGATCTCATCTGATGCATTAATTTTTGCGGCACGCTCCAGCAAACGGCTGTGTAAGTAAAATACATCACCAGGATATGCTTCACGTCCCGGAGGCCTTCTTAATAAAAGAGATACTTCGCGATAAGCCACAGCTTGTTTAGAAAGATCATCATAAACAATTAAAGCAGGACGGCCTGTATCACGGAAAAACTCTCCGATAGCAGCACCTGCAAACGGAGCGTAAAACTGCATTGGAGCAGGATCAGCAGCAGCTGCAGCTACAATTACCGTGTATGGCATTGCACCACGCTCTTCTAATATTTTTACAATATTGGCAACGGTAGAACCTTTTTGCCCAATGGCCACATAGA
>JAYTNW010000029.1:0-2608 GCA_043748115.1 Bacteroidota bacterium
GTTATCGTAAGGGCGATTGTAAAATATTTAGGCCTCTGCGCAACAAAATGTTTAGTTGCAGCAGAGGCTTTTTTATATCAGCAAGTTCACAGCGCTGCAAACATGAATAGCGGCAGTTTCTGTGCGCAACCGTTTTTCGCCCAGCGTTATTTCTTCAAATTTTTCTGAAACCGCTTTTTCTATTTCTTCCTTGGAAAAATCACCTTCCGGACCTATCAGTATTGTGATTTTGGTGTTAAAAGGAGCTATGTTTTTCATCATTTTTTTTTCTGAAGGCTCACAATGCGCAATCAGTTTTGTTCCTGTTAAAGGTTGTTGCATAAAGCTGTTGTATGCCATCATCGCATTAAACTGCGGAACAAACAATCTGTTACTTTGCTTCATGGACGATACCAGAATTTTTTCACAACGCTCCATGTTCAGGTGTTTACGCTCGCTATAGCGACACAGTAATGGTGTAACTTCGTTAACGCCAAGCTCGGTTGCTTTTTCCAGAAACCACTCAAAACGGTCAATGGCTTTGGGTGGGGCAATGGCAATGTGCAGGTGAGCATGAGCGGCTTGTTCTTCTTCACTGCTTTCTATTTTTACCACACAGTTTTTTGGATGAGGTGTTTCAATACCTCCTACATATCTTTTGCCTTTGCCATCTGTAAAAATAATACGGTCGCCCGCTTTGTGCCGCAACACACGAATGCAATGGGTGGATTCCTGCTCATCAAAAATGGCATGTGTTTCATTTATGGTGTTGCAATAAAATAATTCCATGTCTTAATTTATCTTTAATGTTTGCTTAGCTCAACGTGTAAAAATCTTCTTTTTCTGTGCAATGCATCCTTATCACCCCCACACTCACCAGGTCAACCAAAATCTTGGTAGCTCGCCATCTTGAAATGTTAAGCAACTTACAATATTGTTTCATGGTTATCCTTTGGTTCGTGTTTAAATAATCGAGTAGTTCTTTTTCTTTTGAAGAGTACTTTATCAATGTCGTATTTTCCGGATGACTTCTTTTTAACACGTCCACCACCACTTTGCTGGCCAGCAGCGATTGATCTTTTACGCGAATATGCACCCACCATTTTTCATCCTCACCTTTGGCATAGTATGGCTTGTTCTCTCCTGCAGGAACTTTTGCTTCCAAGATAATTTTTCCTCCTACATTCCATTCTGTAAAATCCAACACGATTTCAGGTTTGCAAAAAAAAGCAGCGGCTTCCTCCAACATATATTTTTCCTCATCTGTTTTTATACCGCTAATGGTTTTGTTGTCATTAACACCCACTAATATGGTTCCGCCTTTGTGGTTGGCAAAGGATACCATTGTTTTAGCAATTTTATTTACACTCGTCACTTCCTTTTTAAAATCAAGCGTTTCATCTTCACCGCGAAGCAAAAAGGCCTCTAAGTAACGCGGTATGCGCACTGCAGGCTTGTGGTTCTTGTTCGAATTTTTAAACTCAAAGCTCATTGATAAACTTCTCCAAAAACGAATTTAAATTTCTGATGGCTAAAGGAATATTCCAGTTTTCTCTTTCGCGCTTTTCGATGTAGTTGCTGATGGCTCGTATCTGCACACATTTTGTTTTTTTATGGGCACAAACAAAAAAGCATGCTGCTCCTTCCATGCTTTCTACATCTGCATTGTATTTCAAAACGATGGTATTTATACTCTGCTCGTTGCCATGCGCTTTGTTTACGGTTATAGCACTTACTTTTTTTATGTACTTAAGCACGGAGGAATTGAGCAAAGGCTCCGAAATTATTTTTTTATTGGTGTAAGGAAACTCATCCGGCTTCACAAGGGTCAAATCAAAGGCATCTAAAAATTTTGTGTCATCCTCGGCTCCAAAGTCTCCTTGCATTTCAGAGGTTACGTTTACCACCTCGCCCAATGATAAATTGCGTTTAAAGCTGCCGGCAATACCTGCATTTATAACCAATTCATATTTTTTATTGTTTAAAGCCTCGCTCAAAAAATACGCAGTTGCCATCATTCCAACACCTGTTACCAAAACATCTACTTCGTTATCTCTCACTTTAAAGAAATAAAAAGTTTTGTTTTCTTCAAGAGGTAAAAAGCAAAATTCGGCTCGTGTGGCGCAAACGATTAGCAGTTTCATATTATCGCAAATTTATTGCTTTTGGTTAAAGCCTGTGAGGTAAAATGTTGTACTTGTTATAAACACTTTTCACCTTCATTTGTTTGCGGATGTTATAAAGGCTATGTCCTCCAAAAAACAACATCACTTCCATTCCTGTGGCAAGCCTTCCTCGTCACCGCTTTTTCTTACCTTTGGGACTTAATTTTTGGTATAAATGGTTTATATTACCCGTAAAGAACATTTTAATGCGGCACACAAACTTCATCGCACCGATTGGAGTGACGAGAAGAACATGGAAGTTTTTGGTAAGTGCGCCAAACCCAACTGGCATGGCCACAATTATGATTTGTATGTTACCGTAAAAGGCAATCCTGATCCGTTAACAGGATTTGTTATTGATCTTAAAGAACTGAGCACACTTATAAAAAGAAAGATTACGGACAAGCTCGATCATAAAAACTTAAACCTAGATGTGGATTTCATGCATGGAAAAATGGCTTCCA
>JAYTNW010000030.1:0-5625 GCA_043748115.1 Bacteroidota bacterium
CCCGTTTAACCGGAACAAAAAACAATTATGTTTTCGGTAAAAGCCCTCAATCAAAGGAGCTGTTAAGGCAAATTGACTTGGTGGCTCCCACCAATTATAGTGTTATTATTTATGGTGAGAGCGGAGCGGGTAAGGAAGCCATTGCACAAACTATACACCGCAAAAGCAAGAGAGCCAAGGAACCATTTGTAGCCATGGACTGTGGAGCCATATCAAAGGAGCTGGCCGGAAGCGAATTGTTTGGTCATGAAAAAGGATCTTTTACAGGTGCCTTTGCAACCAAGATTGGGCACTTTGAGTTGGCAAATGGAGGAACCTTATTTTTAGATGAGGTCGCCAATCTTCCTTACGATGTGCAGTCATCCCTATTAAGGGTGGTGCAGGAGCGAAGGGTAAAGAGAATTGGTGGAACAAAAGAAATTCCGCTGGATGTACGAATTATTGTTGCCAGCAATGAAAACCTCATAGAGGCTGCCCGAAAAGGGAAATTCAGAGAAGATCTTTACCACCGCTTTAATGAGTTTCACATGCACGTTCACTCCTTGCGTGAGCGCAAATCAGAACTTACCATGTATGCTGATTTTTTTCTGAACCTTGCCAATAACGAACTTGAAAAAAACATTTCCGGATTTTCCGAGGAGGTGAATCAGATTTTTTATAATTATCCTTGGTACGGTAACCTTCGTGAAATGAAAAACATCATTAGGCGTGCTGTTTTACTCACTGATGGTGATGTGATTTTGCCTGCTTCACTTCCGTCAGAACTTTCGGAAGTGAGCACCAATTGGAAAAATGCTGAACCCGATATAGAGCCCACGCTTTCCTTAACTCCGGAAGTAAAAACAGGCGCAGCAGAAAACGATGATATAAAGAATATTGCCCCTAAGTCCGCAAGGCCAGATCTTAAATCGGCAGCACTTGAAGCGGAATATGACGTAATATTGAAAGTGTTGAAAGAGGTTAATTTCAACAAAAGCAAAGCAGCAAAAATTTTAAACATTGACCGCAAAACGTTATACAACAAAATGAAAGCTTACGATCTTGAATCCTGATGCAACGGTATAAAAATCTTAAAATTTTATTGGTTGATGATGATGAGGACGATTACATCATCTTTAAACAACTGTTGCGGGATGTGAAGTTTCCTGATTGTGCGCTAACTTGGGTTTCTACCTTTGACAAGGCGTTAGAAGAAATTAATCTTCGTGCCTTTGACGTGTATTTTTTCGACTATTTGCTTGGGGCAAAAACCGGAATAGACCTCATTAAACATTGTTTAATTAAGGGTGTTGATAAGCCGATGATATTGCTCACCGGTTTGGGTAATCATAAAACCGATATGGAAACCATGGAGCTGGGAGCCGCTGATTACTTGGTGAAGAGCGAACTGGATGCTGAAAAACTGGAGCGTAGCATACGTTATTCCATTGAGCAATCAAGAAATTTAAGGCGGATAAAGGATAGTGAAAGCAAGTTTAGGAGTATTTTTGAAAACTCGCACGATATCATTTATTTGGCAAATGATAAAGGAGAGATTATGGAGGTGAATAAAGCTGCCGAACGCCTGCTGGGATATACACGCAGTGAGTTGTTGAAAATGAATGCCGCTGCTTTTTATGACGATCCAATGGACAGGATTAGATTTATGGATTCGGTAAATCTAACGGGCACTTACACAAATTTTGAGGTGGTGCTGAGGGATAAATTCGGCAACAAGAAATATTGTAGCATTACAGCCACCGTGCAGAAAATTGACGATAACGGTAACATCTATTATCAGGGAATTGTGCATGATATGACGAGGCGAAAAAAGGCAGAACAGGATCTGGTGATAGCAGAAAAACTGGCCGTTACCGGACGAGTGGCGCGAACGCTGGCACATGAAATAAGGAACCCGCTTACCAACATCAACCTTGCTGTTGAACAATTGCAAGAAGACATTCGGGATGACGTTTTTATTCCTTATTGGGATATTATTAAAAGAAACGGAAAAAGGATCAATGATCTTATTTCTGAACTGATGGAGCGATCTAAACCCACACAACTGAGTTCAAAAAGAACAGCACTTAAGCAAGTTTTAAATACCACAGTTGCGCTTGCACAAGACAGAGCAGCGTTACGTAATATTAAAATCAACACTGTTTTTACTGGCGATGATGAATACATTCAAGCTGATGAGTCCAAACTTTCAATGGCATTGTTAAACATCATCATTAATGCTGTTGAAGCAACCGAGGATAATGAAGGTATTATAAAAGTGTCATCAGATTGCAGAGATAAAAAATGTACTATCGTGATTGAAGACAATGGTTGCGGCATTAGTTCCAGTGATCTTAAATTTATTTTTGAACCTTATTTCTCCAATAAAACCACTGGTACAGGTCTTGGCTTAGCAACAGCACACAGTATAATTACCAATCACAAAGGCGAGATTGAGGTGGAATCGCACGAAAATAAAGGAACGCGATTTAAAATTACGTTGAACCTGCTTTAATCTTTTTTTTCTTTAAATTATGATAGGAGATAACGGCTATGCAAACGATGGCCAAAAGATAGTTAAGGTACACCGAGCGTTTTTTTGAGAGAAGGGTTGTTTCCAAGTTTTGTTTTAACACGGAGTTGCTTTGCTCGAGTTTTTCGTTTGCGAGCAGAAGTATTTTTTGTTTTGCTTCATAATCCTGTTTGTCAAAATTGTAGTTAACGGTTTCGTAGGTCTTGTAGTCTAATTTGCGATTGAAGTAGTTCATTAACTTGTTGTCAAGCCTAACAATTTCTATTAAAATCTCATTGGATCGGAGAAGATCCTTCTTTGTTTTGTTTCCGAAGATGCCTGTTTTTGTTTCAATTGAATTTGCATACGATCCAAATTGTTGCCCTCTTTGTTTCATAAGTTCGTTCATTTTGTTTCTGTCAAAATCCGATAAAGTATCTGGATTAACGTGAGACGAAAAAAGCAGGAATAGCACAAGGATAACGTTACATTTCATACCTTAATTTTTAATATGATAATATCAAAAATTCTACCACTTGATATTTTCAAAAATGGGAAAATCATTCCCCGCTGATTTCTGTGGTTTTCTATTTTAGCCGTTTAATTTAATGGTTTGCAAAAGCGGGTTATCCTTTCTGTCACTAATGATGTTGCTACTGATCAAAGGGTCATGCGTTCAGCATTTACGCTGCAAAAAATGGGATATAAGGTGCTTATTGTTGGTCGTAATTTGCCACAAAGTTTAACAGTAAATTATCCTTACATCGAGGTTAAACGGTTTAAACTTCTTTTTAATAAAGGCCCGTTGTTTTATGTTTTTTTTAACCTGCGTTTGTTTTGTTTTCTTTTATTCAACAAAGCAGATCTTTTGTTTTCCAATGATCTTGATACTTTGTGGCCTAACTTTCTGGTGTCGAAAATTAAACGCAGCAAACTCATTTATGATAGCCATGAATATTTCACAGGAGTTCCTGAGCTTGCGCATCGCCCTTTTGTGAGAGGCGTTTGGCAGAAAATTGAGCAGTTTATTTTCCCGCGTTTAAAAAACGTAATTACGGTGAACGACTCCATTGCAGAATTATTCAACCAGCAGTATAGTATTAAACCACAAGTAGTACGCAATGTCCCCATGGCAACAAGCCCTGTTACGCTAAGCGACATGGAACTTGAAAACTTGAAAGTGCCATTCAACGAAAAAATAATTATTATGCAAGGCTCAGGCATTAACATTGATCGTGGTGCAGAAGAGGCGGTGGAGGCCATGCAATATGTTAATGGGGCAAAACTTTTGATCATTGGCGGAGGTGATGTTTTTGCATTGCTTCCCTCACTAGTAAAAAAATGGAATGTGGGCGACAGGGTTTTTATTCGCGAAAAAGTTGCCGCTGAGGTATTAAAGGCTATTACTGCAAAATGTTTTGTCGGCCTTACTTTAGATAAATCGACAAACATAAATTACAGGTTAAGTTTACCTAACAAGTTGTTTGACTACCTGCAGGCCGGCATTCCTGTTGTTGCCAGCAACCTTACAGAAGTAAGTAAAATTGTGAATGATTACAAGGTGGGTACACTGTTGCCTAATTATAATGCAAAGTCTATTGCAGAGGCGATTAATACATTGGCAACGGATGTTGACAAGTATGCCCGTTTAAAAGTGAACGCAATTAATGCATCCAAAAAACTTTGTTGGGAGCAAGAGCAGTGTAAATTTATTGAAGTGGTGATGGCTGCTGAAATAAACTGATGCAGCAAACTATTTTTTTTAGATTTTGTGCTTGAATAGGTGCAATCCTAAAAAATTGGGATAGCCTTATACTTGTTGTTATAGCAATTTATTTTTGAAGGTTTAACCACTAAGTAAAAAACCATTTTTTAAAGAGTAAATGGTGTTTTGTTTCCAATTAATAGCAAGCAGTTCTTTAATGAGAGACTTTAGCTTTTTAAAGCTACGTGGTTTCTTCGCAAAACGTGAAGCACCGCTGTGAAACGCTTTTTCTACAGCATCACTATCGCCAGAGGTCGAGAAAATAACAACAGGAATCCCTTTAAATTTTTCGCTTTGCTTAAGCTCTGCTAAACATTCAAAGCCGTTTTTGCGGGGCATGTTTAAATCCAGAAGGATAAAATCAGGACATGGCGGAGTATCTTGTTCCAGCCTTTCCATCAGATGTTGACCATCAGATGCAACCGTTAAAAACACCTCTGTTGATACCTCATCAAGAGCATTTTTAAATAGAAACAGATCGTCCGTATCATCATCTGCCATGAATATGGCCAATCCTTTCTTTATCATATTACAAATATAATATTTTTACTTGGCTCAACCAGTAACAGCGGTGGGTTCAACGAATTAGTAATTGCCTGAAACAATAATTTTTCATAACCTCGCAGCGTGAAACATAACGGCAGACATTTACACGTAGTAAGTTTTGATGTGCCATATCCCGCCAATTATGGAGGGGTAATAGATGTGTTTTACAAACTTAGATCTTTGGCCGCCTTGGGGGTTAAGATACACCTCCATTGTTTTCAATATGGGCGAACAGCTAACGCAATCTTGGAAGAGTTATGCCATGAAGTGTTCTATTACCCTCGTGATGCTTCAAAATCGCAATTGTTTTTGCGCGTGCCTTACATCGTGGTATCTCGTTCATCTGAGCAGTTGCTTACTAATTTATTGAAGGATAAACATCCTATTTTGTTCGAAGGTATTCACACCACTTATTTTTTAAATGACCTTAGGCTAAGGCAAAGAAAACTTATTGTAAGAACGCATAATATCGAGCATGAATACTATACCAACCTCGCCAAGGTGGAGAGCAATATTTTTAAGCGCTATTATTTTTACAACGAGGCTAGTAAATTAGAGAGCTATGAAAGCACACTGGAAAATGCAGATATTATTGCTGCAATTTCGGTTAACGACACGGCCTATTTTCAAAACAAATTTGGTAAGGGTTATTACCTGCCCGCCTTTCACGCCTACAACCAAGTGGCCGGTAAACCCGGAAAAGGAACGTATGCCTTCTATCATGGAAATTTGGCCATCGGTGAAAACGATGTAGCTGCACTTTACCTTGTAGAGGAAGTGTTTAAGTCATCATCGGTAACACTAATTATTGCAGGCAACAAAC
>JAYTNW010000031.1:0-4872 GCA_043748115.1 Bacteroidota bacterium
AGTTTTGGCTGATAAAACTGCGGGTATCATTAACGGATCCATGGCTTTTGATGCTAAAAATTTGAAACCGTTATTTCGCTTGCAAGTTGGCAAACCTGGCAGCTCTTACACATTTGTGGTTGCACAACGCAGCGGCCTTCCGGGTAAGTTAATTGACAATGCCCGAGGAAAAGTATCGCGTAAGCATGTGATGTTAGAACAACTGCTTAACAAAGTTGAGAAAGAAAAAAATGTAACTGCAAAAAAGTTGGCAGATGCGGAGTTGAAAGAGAAAAAACTACACGACCTGCTGAAAAGAAATGAGTCATTAATTTTTCAAAATGAATCCATCAAAAATAATTTGGAAAATCATTTAAAGAAGCAGGAAGAAAAACTAATTAACCAATACGAAAATCGTGTAAAGCGTTTTGCCAAAGATTTTAAGGAAACCAAAAACAAAAAGTTTGTGGTAGATAAATTTTTGAACGAACTTGGCCTAAAGCGTGACCGCACCGAAGAAAAGAGGCTTAAACGTGTAGTTGATGCAAGAATTAAACCCGGTAGCAATGTGAAACTGTACAACGGAAAGGTAATTGGTGCTGTTGAAAGCGTGGAAGGCAGCAAAGCATGGGTTCTATTTGGAATGTTTAAAACAAAATGTGAACTCATTGACCTTATCCTGGTAGAGTAAGTTTTACAGGCAAAGAATATTTTTACACGGCAAATTCTCCTCCATTTTTATACTTTTTTAATGCAGATGTTTGTGTACCTTAATCCTCCCAATCGAGAAAATCATCCAAAGCACGTCTTTCTTTTTTAGTGGGGCGACCTTCACTGTTCATTCGAAATGTGCGTAACGCCAATGCATGCATCTTAATTTTTTCGAGCTCCTCGGCTGGAGTTATGTCTTCGCAAAAGCTAACAGCCAGTGTGGCGGCCATTCTGTTTTCAGCAAGTTGAAGCACTTTAAATAGCATGGTAAAAGCACCTTTTCGAACAGAAACAGTTTCTCCCACTTTTACATTTCTTGATGCTTTAACACTAACATCGCCAATTGATACCTTACCTTTTTCACAGGCATCTGCTGCTAATGAGCGCGTTTTAAAAATACGCACTGCCCACAGCCATTTATCTATTCTTACTTTCTCAGGAACAACTTTCATTTTTAATTCTGTTCAACACCTTTCATGGTAAACTGTATCCTTTTTTTGTTTTCGTCAACGCTAACCACTTTTACTTTTACATGCTGATTTAGTTTAACCACAGTGTTTACGTTGGTTACAAATTCATCGCACAATTGTGAAACGTGTACCAGCCCATCCTGTTTAACACCCACATCCACAAAAGCTCCAAAGTTGGTAATGTTGGTCACCATTCCTGGTAATATCATTCCTGTTTCCAGGTCAGAGACTTTACGGACAGACCTATCAAACTCGAAAATTTTAATAATGCCTCGAACATCACGACCCGGTTTGGCTAACTCATTAATAATGTCATGCAAGGTAAGCAGTCCAACGTCAGCTGATATATAATTTTTAAGAACTATACCTTTTAATGCTTCCTCATTGCCTATTAATTCTTCGAGGTTTCTGTTCACATCCTTCGCCATTTTTTCTACCAGCGCATAGCGTTCCGGGTGTACAGCACTGTTATCAAGCGGATGCGCTGGTTTCAATATTCTTAAAAAGCCCGCACTCTGCTCAAAGGTTTTATCTCCGAAACCCTTTACCTTTTTCAATTCATTGCGTGACTTGAACCCACCACAATCCTCGCGTGCATCTGTAATTTTTTTGGCGAGCGATGGTCCTATCCCTGCTATATACGTAAGCAATTTTTCACTGGCCGTATTCACATTAATGCCAATTGAATTTACACAACTTTCAACAGTTTGATTCAGCTCTTCTTCGAGTAACCCCTGGTCAACATCATGCTGGTATTGCCCGACACCTACCGACTTAGGATCAATTTTAATCAACTCAGCCAAAGGATCCATGAGCCTGCGACCAATAGATACGGCACCACGAACGGTAACATCATATTCAGGAAATTCCTTTCTCGCCAGTGCAGAAGCAGAATAAACAGACGCTCCGTCCTCATTCACAATAAACAGTTGCACCTTTCTATCGAAATGTAAACGCTGAATAAACGCTTCCGTTTCTCGACCTGCCGTGCCATCACCAATGGCAATCGCTTCAATTTTATATTGGTTAACCAGCGTACTAATTTTTGATAATGCTTGTTTTGTTTGCAACTGTGGCGGATGAGGGAAAATGGTTTCGTTGTGCATTAATGCACCATGCTGATTGAGGCATACGACCTTACACCCTGAACGAAAACCAGGGTCAATGGCCAATATATTTTTTTGTCCCAATGGTGGCGCCATCAGTAACTGCCGAATGTTGCCGGCAAAAACTTTAACGGATTCTTTATCGGCCTTTTGTTTATACCAACTTGTTGTTTCATTCTCAATAGAAGGCAGCAGTAGTCTATGGTAACAATCCTCAGCAGACTCCCAAACCAAAGTATTGTATTTTATTTTTAACGCATGGAAATGCGATCTTATAAGTTGTAGGCTTTTATCTTCCGCAGGGGCGAGGCTCACCCGCAATAATTTTTCGTTGCTGCCACGCATAATAGCTAAAAAGCGATGTGCCGGAATTTTTTTTATCGGCTGATGGTAATCAAAATAATCGCTGAACTTAATGGCTTCGTCTTTTTTGCTTTTAATAACTGAAGCGCTCATAACAGCAAACTCCATAAACATCTCACGCATTGCCTTGCGCAGAGGTGGATGCTCGCTTATGAGCTCAGCAATAATATCTTTTGCACCGCCTAATACGTCTTCAATGGTTAAATATTTTGTGTTAATAAACTGCTTTGCCGTAGATGTAAAATCATTTTGTGAAGATTGCATAATGACTTCTGCCAAAGGAAGTAATCCCGCCTCACGTGCAGACTGTGCGCGTGTTTTACGTTTTTCTTTAAATGGCAGGTAAATATCTTCTACTTCTTCCAGGTGAGTAGCCTCTAAAATACTTTTTTCAAGCGAAGGGGTAAGAGCAAATTTCTCTTTGAGCGATGTTAAAACAAATGCTTTGCGTGCAACCAGGTCGTCATGCGTCTTCAGCCATTTTTTTAATTCGAAAAGCTGTTCATCGGTAAGGCCTTCGGTTTTTTCTTTTCGGTACCGTGCAATAAATGGAATGGTGGCACCACTATCAAAAAGCAGTAGTGTTTGCTCAAAGGCGTTACGACTGATTCCCAACTGCCGGGAAAAATATTCAGGATATCTCATGTGATAAAGGGTAAACAGGTGTTAATAAAAAACAGCTTACTGCGCCATTCCCTGGCTTATCCATTTTTCTATAGCTTCAATTTTTGCTGCATCTAATTTTGCAGCATAGCGCGGCATTGCTTTAACCCCATCTTCGTGTTTAATGGCCTTTAAAAGCAATCTTTCGCTCACTGCACGTTTAACGCCTTCATAGTTGCTCAAGTCTATACCATCTGCATTTCGGGTGGTGCTATGGCATTTGTTACCACAGCTTGCGTCAACAATGGGTTTAATATCTACTGAATAGACAGGATTTTCTGAAACCACATAAGAAACGGAAGCGGTGGCAGATTTTGATGATTTACAAGATTGCAACATTACACATGCCGCTAGAAAGGCTACAGTAATTACAGCAGAAGGCGTGGCTTTCATTTTTTTATATTTTTTTAAAACAAGATGTTGTAAAAATAATGAAAAGTGAGAGTATTTTTAGCGAGATTAGAAAGGTTATTCCTTTATAATTTTTTGAATAAATACATTGTTAGAATCGCTGCATTTAAAAAAATAAATTCCATTTGGTTCTAAACTAAGATCAAGTAAAAATGTGTTTTCGTTGGTGGTTATCTGTTTTACTTTTCTCCCCATCACATCAACTACCATTAAATGTTTGTCTAGTTTTCCATTTGAAGTAAGTGCTACATTAAAAATTCCTTTTCCTGGGTTTGGAAATACATGGGCCATAAAACGGGGAATGGAAATTGTATTTATTCCCACCGTACTGTCAACTGTACTCACTACGGTATTGGTGGTAACAGGTGCGTTAAAGTCGAAATAAATGTTTGCCTTGTTGCTGATACTTGATCCTATGGATAGAAAGCCCGCTGGTTTTATTCTGTATTGAATAAATCCTTTACTGTCTTCCGGGCTCGTTGTGCTATCTGGCAATTGAATGTTAGGAAAACGAAATGATACTTCATTTCCATTAAGTCCTGTAACATTGGCATGGCTGTAATTAATTACCTCAAAGGTGGCAGCATTCAATTGGTTGTCTAATGAGTCGACCACTCTTATATTTTGTGCTGGAGAAAAACCGGTATTCTGAAAGCGTACGGTATAAACAAAGTAGCCATCATAACCTGGAGCAACGGAAACAGGGTAAACTTCTTTAACATTAGGATCAAAAGAGTTGCTTACTCCATAGCAATATAGGTAGTGATTATTGCTTGTATCATTGTCTGCACCAAATGGGCTTACTTCAATAGTAACACAAACAAGATCTCCTGTAGCAGCAGTGGTGTCTGTTCTAAAAGTTAATCCCAATGAATTTAGGTCAAGTGTACCAAAATCGGCAATGGAGTAGGTAAAGGTATTGCCTGTAATAAGGGATGGTGTTAAATAAGTTGCTGGTACGTTGCTAAAGGTAATGGGGCCGGTAACACTAACCGTTATGCTACCACTCACACCACTTGCGCAGTTCAAGTTATACCACTTGCTTAGATCTCCTGCTAAAATATATACATCATGCAACTGGCCGGGAAACACCAATCCATCTGTGTTCACACTTTTTACTCCCACATCAAAACCCGGAGTGCAAGCAATATCAAAGTTTATGTTTTCTG